>DNRQ01000065.1:8340-17754 GCA_003499925.1 Geobacter sp. | reverse complement strand
CAACACTGCCTAAATCCCCCTTTGCCAAAGGGGGACTTTCAGGCTCCCCTTTGTCAAAGGGGGATTATCAGGCAACCTCTTTCTAGGAGGACTTCCACTCCACGTATACCGGACAATTTACTTTTTACTCCTGGTGGTCCCGCTCTTTGAAGAAGAGGGCCTGGAGGACCCGGCCCTAGGCGCGCCAGGTCTGGAGGATCCCGTCTTAGGGGCGCCCGGCTTGGAGAAGCCGGTTCTAGCGGAATCCGGCTTGGAGTATCCCGCTCTCGGAGACTCGGGCTTGGAAAAGCCGGCTCTCGGGGACTCTGATGCCTTGGCAAAGCCGGGTTTTGCCGCCGCAGGTCTGGCTGCTGCCGGCTTTGACGCTGCCGGCTTTGACGCTGCCGGTTTTGCCTCATCCGGGTTGTTATCGCTGCCACCGCTCTTTGGCCTGCCTCTGAAGGGCGCACCGCCTCCCTTCGCTTTCATCTTCTGCGGGTTGGCGATGGAGACCGTAATCTGGCGGTCGATCAGCATGGCGCCGTCCAGCGAATTGACGGCGTCCCTTGCCTCGGCCTCGGTTGACATCCTGACGTAACCGCACCCTTTGAACTGGCCGGTCTTGAGATCGACTATCAAATGGACGGAAGTGACCCTTCCGGATACGGAAAACAGCTTCTCGATATCGTATTCGGTAGCGTCGTATGACAGGCTCCCTACGTACAGCTCTTTTCCACCTTTAGCCATTGATCTTATCTCCTTGGTGCATAGCACTTCATAATTTGCAAACTCCCCCTTTTCCCAAGGGAGCGTTTTGTTTTTGAGCCGCGGTTGGCTGAATTCTCATGAGCAGTATCCGGACAATCTGACACTCTAGCATAACAAGGTGATGGGCGGCAAAGGTTTCCGGTGGTTTCATTGGATTGAGGTAGTCAGGAGCTAATTTAATGGCAGTTCCCACTTCCCGCTGTGAAGAGAGGGAGCCAACCGGCTGACGCTTAACTCGATGGGGCGCGATCTTCCCGAAGGATTGCGGTGAACATCGGTTCGCGATCCGTTTTGGACGCGGAGATCACCATCTCCACCTCTTTTGTCTTGCCGCCCGCGCCACGAACCCTTTGCCGTGAGCTTTCCTCTTTGGCGTCCTCCCCGGTGCCCAGCTTTTCCTGGAGCGCCGATCCGTTTTCCAGGAAGGAGAAAATCGACTCGCCCAGCAACGATTGCCTGGACCGGCCGAAGAGCGTTTCCGCCTTCTGGTTCGCGATCACGATCTTGCCGTCTTTCAGGAAGGTGACTACCGCGGAGCCGGATAGCTCGATGAACCGGCGGTATCTTTCATCCGATTCCTTCGACTGCAATGTCTTGCGGGCCAGTTCTTCCATCAAGTCGTTGAAGGCACCGATCAGGCTGCCGATCTCGTCATGTGTTTTCTGCGGCAATTTTTCGTGGAAGTCGCCAGTCCTGGTGACGCGGATGATTCGTTCCGAAACCCTCTTCACGGGATCGATGACCTGCCGGCTCATCAGGATGGCCATGACCAGTATGACAATGAGAAATACCAGGCCCCTGGCGATCATGTCGAACTGAAGATTGGCGCCGAGCTGCGCGTAGAGGTCCTTCATCGGGATGGTGACGGAAACTGCGCCGATCACCTCCCCCACCTGGTAATTGTATGAAAAATGCCCCGGCGGGAAGCGCTGTTTTACGAAGTTGGGGGCGCTTTCATAGGTGCCGTGGCACTCGAGGCAGGAGGCTGTGGCCAGCATCGGCTGCATGTAGCGAAAGGAACGGGTGTCGTCGCTCTCAACGATGTCGTAGACCTCGCGGGTCGGATTCTGGGCGAATGCCTTGAGCTGGGCCGTTTCGTATTGGTCGGGACGGTTCTCGGGGTTGCGGTAGCGCAGTGAGACCTGGCGCACGTAAAACTTGGAGTTCTGGGTCACCCTCCTGGCTACCTGGGTGGCAACCACCTGTGGCACCAGGTTGTAATTGTGCTCCGGCTCTCCCTTCACCACCGATGACATGTAGTCGCGCGTTTCGATCAACTGGCTGGCAAAGCTCCGGGCGTTGTCGACCGCGAATTTGAGGATGAAGCTTTCTTGTCTCTGGTAGGTGAAGATCCCGGTGGCGACAAGCAGCACCAGCAGCAGCAGGGACATGAGGCCGAAGAACTTGATGCGTATGGGCAGGTCGATAAAACGTGTCATGCACCCTCCGGGAATTTCTAATGGGAAAGTATACCGGAAGAGGCGGGATAAGCAAGGTAAACGCGAAGTTATGCCATCAGCAACTCTCCTCCCTTTGTAAAAGGGGGGAGGAGCTAAATAGATGGAGCTTTATCTAACCCTTATAAGGCCTGATCTTCCGCTGCCGAAGTCTCCCTCCCCTTCAAGGTGAGGGTCGGGGTGGGGATGGGGGAGAATCGGCGCCTGATATAACCCCATCCCCCTCCTGACCTCCCCCTTGAAGGGGGAGGGACTTTGACAGCGGAAGATCAGCGCTAATCGGCTATTCTAATGGCAGTTGGGGGCGGGGGGATTTGGCAACGCTGGCAACAACGGGCCCGATAAGGGCGGTGTTGGCGGTGTTTTTGGCACCGCTGTCCCAGAATGCCCGCAAAGGAGATCGCTACAACAGCCGCCGTCAGGGGCACCCCTAACGCCGCGGGGTACAGCCCTACTTCTTGTGGCACTCGAAGCAGATCGGCTCGGTCGACCTGCGCTTCATCTGGGCGGCCTTGTCTTTCGGAATCCCCTTTCCCATCAGCTTCTCGCCCACCTTGTGGCAGTCGAAGCAGTTCCTTCCCTGCAGTGCCTTGTGCATGCGCACCATCGCCGGGTTCTTGCTGTGGCACACCTTGCACTCGAAGGCGAGGGCGGGCTGGGCTGCAAGCAGCAGGATGAACGCCAAAATCATCTTCCTCATATATTCTCCTTTTAGCTGGAACTTCGAGACAGCAGGGTAAACCGCAATCCCGGCAACTGCCTTGACCTAAGTCAAGTCCCGCTCATATGCATCGGGCTTCAACAAAAACACTTTCCATACCGGCGGCAGTATGGTAGTTTTCCATGCTTTACATTGTCCTGAAAGGTCACAGATTCACTACAGATCGGAAGACGAATATGGCAAAGATCATTTGTGTGGCAAATCAGAAGGGCGGTGTGGGAAAGACTACCACGGCGGTAAACTTGGCCGCGTCGCTTGCGGTCGCCGAGCGGCGGGTGCTCCTGGTGGATATGGACCCCCAGGGAAACGCGGGGAGCGGGGTCGGGGCCGACCGGGACCTGATCGAGGATAGCATCTACGATGCCCTGATCAACGATGCCCCGGCGGCGCCGATCGTGCAGCGCACCGAACTCCCCTTCCTGCACCTGCTCCCGGCTACCTCGGACCTCGCTGGCGCCGAACTGGAACTCGCCACGGTTTCGGACCGGGAACGGAAGCTCAAGGGGATCCTCGCCACTCTTTCCGGCTCCTACGATTACATCTTCATCGACTGCCCCCCTTCCCTGAGCCTCCTCACCATCAATGCGATGACCGCTGCCAATTCCGTCCTGATCCCGCTGCAGTGCGAGTTCTACGCGATGGAGGGGCTCTCCCAGATACTGAAGACCATCGGGCTGATCCAGCAGGGGCTGAACAGCGCGCTCAGCATAGAGGGGATCCTGCTCACCATGTTCGACGCCAGGAACAACCTGTCGCGTCAGGTGAGCGAGGAGATTCGGGCCAGTTTCCCCAAGGAAACCTTCCAGACGGTCATCCCGAGGAACGTCAGGCTTTCCGAGGCCCCCTCTCACGGCAAGCCGATCATGCTTTACGACATCACCTCCAAAGGGGCCACCAGCTACATGGACCTGGCCAAGGAAATCATCGGGCGGGAGGCGGCACATGGTTAAGAAGATGGGGCTCGGCAAGGGGATGCGGGCGCTGCTCCCGGTCGTGGAGGATCACGGCAAGAAGTACTTCTCCTGCCCGATCGAGGAGATCAGGCCCAACAAGGAGCAGCCGAGAAAGACCTTCGTGAACGAGAAGCTGGAGGAACTGGCCGCCTCGATCAGGGAGAAGGGGATCATCCAGCCGCTGGTGGTCTTGCGCCGGGACGGGCACTACGAGCTGATCGCCGGGGAAAGGCGCTGGCGCGCGGCCCAGAAGGCGGGGCTTCGCGAGGTCCCGGTGGTGATCCAGGACGTCTCCGAGGATACCGCCCTCGAGATGGCGCTGATCGAGAACATCCAGCGCGAGGATCTGAACGCGGTCGAGGAGGCCGAGGCGTATCACGCGCTCCTGGAGCGCTTCTCGCTCTCGCAGGAGGAGCTCGCCAAGAGGGTCGGCAAGGAGCGCTCCACCATCGCCAACGCGCTGAGGCTCCTGCGGCTTCCGGTCGAGATCAAGAGGGACGTGGCGGAGGAACGGATCTCCATGGGGCATGCCAGGGCGCTCCTGACCCTGGAGAGCGCCGAGGAGCAGCGGGCGGCCCGGGACGAGATCGTGAAAAACCGGCTCTCGGTGCGCGAGGCGGAGGCCCTGGTCAAGCGGAAGAAGACGCAGGTCGTCCCCAAGGCGAAGAAGCAGGGCGAGGACGCCGATCACCAGGACCTCATGGAGCGGATCCAGCGCCATTTCGGGGCCAAGGTGGCGCTGCGCCGTTCGGGGCGGGGCGGCAAGCTGGAGATCAGCTTCGCCGACCAGAAGGAGCTCTCCAGGATCGTCGAGCTGTTGAATCTCTGACGTTTGGGGAGCCGAACACGATTGTTGGGCTCCCCAGACTGCCACGGTTTTCCGTCCCGCGGGCCGGCCCAACTTGTATACAATTCTTACCAATATCAGACAAAAACCTTGACACTGGAAAGAATTATGTGTTAGCTATCACCTGTTTTGCGCGGGGCCTTTTCTGTTCATAGGGAAGAATGATTTAAAAATGTTCGACAAGAGGTGGTTTGGTGATCAATTTAGACATCGCATTTGTAATCCAGCTGGTGAACTTCCTGGTCCTGGTGCTGCTCCTGAACGTTTTCCTGTTCAAGCCGATCAGAAAACAGCTTGCCGACCGGGGTGATCTGATAAGCGGGGCGAAGCAGAAGAGCGCCGCTGTCGATAAGGAAGTCCAGGAGAAGCTCGCAGCCTACGAGGCCCGCATGCGCGAAATCCGCGCCGGCGCCGCCGACGAGCGCGGCGTTCTGAAGAAGGAGGCCCAGCAGCAGGAGGCCGCCATCCTCGAGAAGGCGCGTGCCGAGGCCGCCGAGGCGCTTGCCTCGATCAAGGCGAAGGTTGCCCAGGAAGCCCAGGATGCAAGGCGGCTCCTCAAGGAGAGCGCAGAATCCCTGTCCGCCGATATCTGCGAAAAAGTTCTCGGGAGGAGTCTGTAGCATGAACAAGAACCGTACCTCACGCGTAACGGCTGCCGCCGTTTCCACCCTCTCCCTTTGCGCCATCACTCTGGGTCTCGCCGCCGTAGGCTTCGCCGAAGAAGGGGGCGCGCACCACGTCGACACCGCCGCCCAGATGAAGGACTTCGCCTGGCGCTGCCTCGACTTCGCAGCACTCGCCGCCATCGCCATCTGGGCCGTCAAGAAGGCCGACCTGAAAGGGACCCTCGCCGCCCGCAGGACCGGCATCGAGCGCACCCTCAAGGAAGCGGTCGAGGCCAAAGAGGCTGCCGAGAAGAAATTCCAGGAGTACTCGGTGCGTCTCGATCAGGCCAACAAGGAGATCGAGTCGATCTCGGCCAACATGAAGCGCGAAGGCGAGCTCGAGAAGGAGCGCATCATCGCCGAGGCCCGCGTCGCTGCGGACCGGATCAAGGCCCAGGCCGAAAGCGCCGCCGCACAGGAGGTCCTGAAGGCCAAGGGCGAGCTGCGCGCCGAGGCGGCAAGGCTCGCGGTCGAGATCGCCGAGCAGAAGATCGTTAAGAACATAGCAAAAGGCGACCAGGACAAGCTGGTGGGCGAATATATCTCCAAGGTGGTGACTCTACATTGAGTACGAACGCTATTGCCAAACGTTACGCCAAGGCACTCGTGCAGATTGGCTCGGAAGCAGGGACCGTGGACGGCTTCAACGGTGAGCTGACACGCTTCAGCACGCTCCTCACCGGGAACGGCGAACTCAGCGCCGTATTCGCCAATCCCGCCTACGGTATCCAATCGAAGAGCGAGATCCTCAAGGAGCTGGTGGCAAAACTCCAGATCTCCCCGATGGTCTCCAACCTCCTGATGCTCCTCCTCGAGCGCGGCCGCCTTTCGGTGCTGCCGCAGATCGCCGAGAGCTACGGCGCCTTCGCGGACGAGCTCGCCGGGGTGATCAGGCCCACGCTCTCCTCGGGGCTTCCCCTGGAGCCGGCCCAGATCGAGGAGATCAGGAGCGCCCTGGCCAAGTCGACCGGAAAGAAAGTAGAGCTCAAAGTTGAAGTGGATCCGTCGCTGATCGGCGGGGTTGTTACCAAGATCGGCGGCAAGGTTTTCGACGGAAGCGTAAGAACACAGCTAGCTAGAATTCAGGATATATTACAGAAGGGGTGAGCGGTTCTATGGAAATCAAAGCGGAAGAAATCAGCGAGATTATCAGGAAGCAGATCAAGGAGTACGGCACAGAGGTAGCGGTTGCCGAAACGGGGACCATCATCTCCATCGGTGACGGTATTGCACGTATCCACGGTCTTGACAAGGCGATGGCAGGAGAGCTCCTCGAGTTCCCCGGCGGCATCACCGGCATGGTCCTGAACCTTGAGGAAGACAACGTCGGTGCGGCGATCCTCGGCGAGTTCAGCGAGATCAAGGAAGGCGACACGGTCAAGCTGACCGGCAAGATCGTCGAGGTCCCGGTAGGCGAGGCGCTGATCGGCCGCGTGGTCAACGCGATCGGCGAGCCGATCGACGGCCTTGGTCCGGTCAACACCACCGAGTTCGGCAAGGTGGAAGTGAAGGCCCCCGGCATCGTCAAGCGTAAGTCGGTGCATCAGCCGATGCAGACCGGCCTGAAGGCGATCGACGCCATGGTTCCGATCGGGCGCGGTCAGCGCGAGCTGATCATCGGCGACCGTCAGACCGGCAAGACCGCCGTCGCCATCGACACGATCATCAACCAGAAGGGCGGGGACGTGGTCTGCATCTACGTCGCCATCGGCCAGAAGCGCTCCACCGTCGCCCAGGTCGTTTCCAAGCTGAAAGAGCACGGCGCCATGGATTACACCATCGTCGTCGCCGCTACCGCTTCCGAGCCGGCTCCGCTGCAGTTCATCGCCCCCTACACCGGCGTCACCATGGGCGAGTTCTTCCGCGACAAGGGGAAGCACGCCCTGATCATCTATGATGACCTCTCCAAGCAGGCCGTTGCCTACCGTCAGCTTTCGCTGCTGCTGCGCCGTCCGCCGGGACGCGAAGCTTACCCGGGCGACGTCTTCTACCTGCACAGCCGCCTGCTGGAGCGCGCCTGCAAGGTTTCCGACGAGTGCGGCGCGGGTTCGCTCACCGCTCTGCCGATCATCGAGACCCAGGCCGGCGACGTTTCCGCCTACATCCCGACCAACGTGATCTCGATCACCGACGGCCAGATCTACCTGGAGAGCGACCTGTTCTACTCCGGCGTACGTCCCGCCATCAACGTCGGCCTCTCGGTCTCCCGCGTCGGCGGCTCGGCACAGGTCAAGGCGATGAAGCAGGTCGCCGGTACCCTTCGTCTGGCTCTGGCTCAGTACCGCGAGATGGCCGCTTTCGCCCAGTTCGGTTCCGACCTGGACAAGGCGACCCAGATGCAGCTGGCCCGCGGAGCCCGCCTGGTCGAGATCCTGAAGCAGCCGCAGTACCGTCCGATCCCGAACGAGAAGCAGGTTCTGATCATCTTCGCAGCCAACAACGGCTTCGTCGACGACTACCCGGTCGGCTCGCTGCTGCGCTACGAGACGGAACTCTACGCATTCTTCGACTCCAGGAAGGCCACACTCCTTGGTGAACTTCGCGACAAGAAGGCGATCGACGACGACATGAAGGGCCAGATCGTTGCCTCGCTGGAAGAATTCAAAAAGGAATTTACTGCCTAAACCAAGGACGGAGTAGCGCATGGCGAACCTGAAAAGTATCAAGAAGCGGATCGTATCCGTAAAAAATACCAGGCAGATCACCGCGGCCATGAAGATGGTCTCGGCTGCCAAACTGCGTCGCGCCCAGGAAAACGTCGTCGCTGCACGCCCTTACGCGGGTAAGCTCGCGGAGGTGCTGGAGCGCCTGGCGCAAAGCCAGGAGGCGGACGCAAGCCCGCTCATGGTGAAGCGCGACACCGGCCGCGCGCTGCTGCTCGTCGTCACCTCGGACCGGGGCCTTTGCGGCGGCTTCAACGCCAACCTCTCCAAGGCCGCGGAGCGCTTCATCAAGGAGCGCTCGGGGGAGTTCAAGGAACTTTCCCTTATGACCATCGGCCGCAAGGGGTACGAATTCCTGCGCAACCGCCACACGGTCAGAAAGCACCACGGCAATATCTTCTCCACGCTCTCCTATCAGACCGCGGCGCTGATCGCGGCCGAGGTGATCGAGGGGTACCTTGCCGAGGAATACGACGAGGTCTATGTCATCTACAACGCCTTCAAGAGCGTGATGACCCAGGACATCACCCTGGAGCAGCTCCTCCCCGTGACGCCGAAGGCCGGCGCAACCGAAGAGGCGACCACCCAGTACATCTACGAGCCCTCCAAGGCGGCGCTCCTGGATGAACTGCTTCCCAAGCACATCGAGGTTCAGGTGTTCAAATCGCTCCTCGAGTCCCTTGCCTCCGAGCACGGAGCCAGGATGACGGCGATGGACAGCGCCTCGAAGAACGCCACGGAGATGATCGGCAAGCTGACCCTGATCTACAACAGGGCGCGCCAGGCCGCCATCACCACGGAGCTGATGGAAATCATCTCCGGCTCTGAATCGATTAAAGGCTAATACTTATAAACATATGTGGCCTGCAGGGGCCGCAGGAGGAAGAGGTTACATGAGTCAGAACTTCGGAAAAATATCGCAGGTCATCGGCGCAGTTATCGACGTCGAATTCGAGCCGGGCATGCTCCCCCCGATCTACACCGCTCTTAGGGTAACCAACCCGGCGATCGACGATCAGGAGTTCAACCTGGTTCTGGAAGTCGCACAGCACCTGGGCGAGAACGCGGTCAGGACCATCGCCATGGACTCCACCGACGGTCTGATCCGTGGCCAGAAAGTCCTCGACATGGGGAAGCAGATCTCGGTGCCGGTCGGCAAGAAGACGCTGGGGCGCATCCTGAACGTCATCGGCGACCCGATCGACGAGCTGGGTCCCATCGGCAACGAGAAAGAGTACGGCATCCACCGTGAGGCTCCGGCTTTCGTGAACCAGTCGACCAAGGTCGAGGCGTTCACCACCGGGATCAAGGTCGTCGACCTGCTCGCACCGTACGCCAGGGGGGGGAAGATCGGCCTCTTC
>DNRQ01000065.1:0-8321 GCA_003499925.1 Geobacter sp. | reverse complement strand
CAGATGAACGAGCCTCCGGGGGCACGCGCCCGCGTCGCTCTCTCCGCTCTCTCCATCGCCGAGTACTTCCGCGACGAGGAAGGGCAGGACGTGCTCCTCTTCGTTGACAACATCTTCCGTTTCACCCAGGCGGGTTCCGAGGTTTCGGCGCTTCTCGGCCGTATCCCCTCCGCCGTCGGATACCAGCCCACGCTGGCCACCGAGATGGGCGAGCTGCAGGAGCGCATCACCTCGACCAACAAGGGTTCCATCACCTCGGTTCAGGCGATCTACGTTCCCGCCGACGATCTTACCGACCCGGCTCCGGCTACCGCCTTCGCCCACCTGGACGCAACGACCGTTCTCTCCCGCCAGATCGCCGAGCTCGGCATCTACCCGGCGGTTGACCCGCTCGACTCCACCTCCAGGATCCTCGATCCCCAGGTCATCGGCGAAGAGCACTACGCCATTGCCCGTCAGGTGCAGTACGTGCTTCAGAAGTACAAGGATCTCCAGGACATCATCGCGATCCTCGGTATGGACGAGCTCTCCGAGGAGGACAAACTGGTTGTTGCCCGCGCCAGGAAGATCCAGAAGTTCCTCTCGCAGCCCTTCTTCGTTGCAGAGGCGTTCACCGGTTCGCCCGGCAAGTACGTCGAGCTGAAGGACACCATCAAGGGGTTCACCGAGATCATCGCCGGCAAGCACGACGCGCTCCCCGAGCAGGCCTTCTACATGGTCGGCACCATCGAGGAAGCTATCGAAAAGGCGAAGAAGCTGACGGTGTAAATAAAGCAAAGGCGTGAAAGGTGAAAGGTGAATAAGAGCGAAGGGGTATCCCTTCACCCTTCACCTTTCACCCTTCGCCTGCCCTTAAGAGGTTTATATGGCAGAAAAACTGAAGGTTGAACTGGTAACTCCGTATAAAAAGGTCCTCTCGGAAGAGGTCGACGAGATCACCGCAACAGGTGCGCTCGGCGAATTCGGCGTGCTTCCGGGCCACGCACCCTTTCTCACCTCGCTGAAGATCGGCGAGCTCGCCTACAAGAAGGACGGCGTGTCGCACCACATGGCTCTGAACTGGGGCTACTTCGAAGTGGAGAACGACACGGTGACCGTGCTGGTGGAGACCGCTGAAAGGGCTGACGAGATCGATCTTGAGCGCGCCAAGGCTGCGCTCGGCAGGGCCGAGACCGAGCTGAAATCGCTTACCCCCGAAGACAAGAACTTCCGGGTCTACGAATCCGCCCTGGAGCGTGCCGTGATCAGGGTCCAGGTCGCAGCCAAGGCGAGCAGGCGGTAACGGTTATATAAATATGAAGCAAATGAGAAAGAGCGGCCTGTCCGCTCTTTTTTTTTGCCCAATGGTGCTGGTGGCACAGTTGACGCAAGGGTGGTTACCTTAAAGGATGGCTTCCACAGACAAAGGGGGGAGCAGGAAGTCCCCCCCCTTTTTCAAAGGGTGATGCAGAAAGTCCCCCTTTGACAAAGGGGGATTTAGGGGGATTTGCCTTCGGTGCCAAAGCGCACTCCATGGCACCCTGGGCCAAATCCCCCCCGACCCCCCTTTTCCAAAGGGGGGAGGAGTACGCTCCTTTTCCAAGGGGGGAGGAGTACGCTCCTTTTCCAAAGGTGGAGGAGTACGTTCCTTATCAAAGGGGGGAGGTGCGATAAAGGCAGGCTATCCCCCCGGTCGATGCTCCGCGTTCTCGACAGAGGGCTCAACTCCTGATACTCTGGATTTTCGCGCCGGGGCTAAAGAGAGCTCGGCAAACCGGCAAAACCTAGAGGGCGCCATGGGCGACGGATACGATCTGCTGAACCAGCCGATCCCGAGACTGATCAGGAAGATTGCGGTACCGACCTCCGTCGGCTACTTCTTCAATACCATGTTCAACGTGGTGGATACCTTCTACGGCGGCATGATCTCCACCGAGGCGCTCGCCGCCCTTTCCCTCTGCTTTCCCGTCTTTTTCCTCATCATTTCCGTGGGCGCCGGGATCTCGACCGGCGCGACCGCGCTGATCGGCCATGCACTTGGCGCCGGCGACAAGGACGGGGCACGCCACCTGGCAGGCCAGACCATCTCGTTCGGCCTCGTGCACGGCGTCCTGGTGATGTTGCTGGGGCTCTGGCTGGCACCGCGTCTCTTCCTCGTGCTGGGAGCATCGGGTACCGTGCTCTCCCTGGCACTTCAATACATGAACACCGTCTTTGCCGGGAGCATCTTCTTCCTGGTCAACTACGTGCTGAATGCGATCCTGAATGCAACCGGGGACAGCCGCAGCTTCAGGAACTTCCTGGTAGGGGGATTCTTCCTGAACCTGCTCCTCGACCCCTGGTTCCTCTACGGAGGCCTGGGCCTCCCCGCGCTCGGTCTGCCGGGCATTGCCTTGGCCACCATACTGGTGCAGGCATCAGGGAACTGCTATCTGCTGACCAGGGTGAAGCGCTCCGGCATGTTGACGGGTTTCGTCTGGAGCGAATTGATACCCGGGCGGCGCGCCTATGCCGAGCTCGCCAAGCAGGGATTCCCCTCCAGCCTGAACATGATGACCATTGCCACCGGCATCTTCGTGATAACCTGGTTCGTCGGGCGCTTCGGTAGCGACGCGGTTGCGGGTTACGGCATCGCCACGCGCATCGAGCAGATCGCCCTGCTTCCGGTGATGGGGATGAACGTCGCCGTCCTCGCGCTGGTGGCGCAGAACAACGGTGCTCACAGACTGGAACGGGTAGTTGAGACCGTCTGGACGGCTCTCAGGGTAGGGACCGTCCTGATGGGAGCCGGCACGGCCGCCGTATTTTTCCTGGCCCGGCCGCTCATGGGGTTATTCAGCAGTGACAGCACCGTTATCGAGATCGGGGTCTCCTACTTGAGGATAGAGGCCTTCGTCCTGGTGGCCTACATCATCCTGTACGCCTGCGTCGCCGTGCTCCAGGGGCTGAAGAGGCCGGTATTCCCGCTGGCCATCGGCCTTTTGAGGCAGATTGTGCTCCCCG
The DNA here is from genome assembly GCA_003499925.1 of Geobacter sp. Lineage (GTDB taxonomy): Bacteria > Desulfobacterota > Desulfuromonadia > Geobacterales > Geobacteraceae > Geomonas. The sequence goes on along the minus strand of DNRQ01000065.1, from coordinate 5,339 downwards.
TGCCGGTCTTCTACCTTTTGGCGGAGGTTCTGGGGTGGGGACTTGCCGGCATCTGGTGGGGAATTTTCGGCGTCACCTGGGGAGCGGCCTGCATCTCCCTTTTCTATGTAGGTCGCATGGTGAGTATGCTCACCTCCAATGATGCCAACGGCGACCACGGCGGGACGCCGGACGGTTTATGCGCTAAAATATCGCAGTCGGGCGGGGCGGCAGTACCCGAGGCGGTGCCGCAGCGTCCGCCCGGCGACAAGGCAGGGGAATCGGGTGCAGCCTGGAGGTGACCTCCCATGGATGTCTATCAGCTGTGCAACGCGTTAAAGCAGAGGGTGACGGTAGAGTTGCAGGAGGCGGTCGACCCCGCTGAAAAGGGGGAAATCCTCGTCGCCGCGCTCTACGAGCTGAGCCGGTCGGTACTTCCGGAACTCGGAGCGCCCAAGACATCCCGGGCATACCACGATGGGCAGGGGGCCGTGCTGGACCTGATCACCTTCATCGCCATCCCGCTGATCAGGGTCGGAGTGCAGCAGCAGCGCGGGGTCGCGGTGCTCTCCGAGATTGCGGAGGGATGTCTCGACCCGCTGCTGAAAAAGAAACTGGCGGTTTATGCCCAGGAGTTGCTGGCGAAGTCGAAAAACAGGGAGGTCCGTCACTGCGGCCCGCAAGGGAGGCCTTGGTTTCCGTGGCTGGCCGGCTCCGTCGCCGCCGCCGTTCTTGCCGTCTATTTCTCCTGGCAAAGCGTCGGACCCGGCGCGAAGCCGAAGGTGCTGACGGTTGCAGCGGCTCCTCAGGCGGCCCCTGTTGCGCCGGCCGCCCCGCAGGCTCCTGTCTGCACCCCTCCGGTCGAAAGAGCGGCGGGCGACGCTGCCGGTGCGCGGGAGCGAAGCGAAGAAGAGGCCCGAAAGGCGGACCGACCTGCTGCAGACGGGGGCGCGGCTGCAGCCCAGCGGGTGGCTCAATTGCAGGGAGCGGCTTCATCGCAGGGGGAGCAAACCACCCGGGTCCGCATCGTGAACAACCAGGTGCTGGTACCCGTCACGCTGAAAAACGGCGGCGCAACCGTGAGGGTCGAGCTCGTGCTTGATACCGGTGCGACGCGGACCGCGATTCATGAAGGGATAACCGGCCGGCTCCCCATCGACCTCCGCTTGGCCAGGAATTCCCAAGCCATCGTGGCCGACGGAAGGGTGATCCGTTCGCGCATAGCAAAGGTCGATTTCCTCGGGGTGGGACCCTTTGCCATGGCCTCCCTGGAAGTGGAGCTGATCCCGTACCACGGGAGCGAAGGGATGCACGACGGACTTCTTGGCATGGACTTTCTCGGCAAGCACCGCTACCAGATCGACATGGAGCACGAGCTGATCCGCTGGTTCTGACCAATCTCAAGGCTATATTGATCGATACCGGTTGGGGCATGGGAGGGGGAAGCTTGATCGGATTTCTGCAACGGATACCTCGCACCCTGCAGTTGATGCTTTACGCGCTGCTACCGCCCTCGGGCGGCGCTCCAATTCCCGCAAGATCCGGTGAAGTACAGGGTGAGGTGCAGGGAGATGTGCCGCGCTGCCTGCCGCGGCAGATCCGTGGCGGGATGGACCGATTTCTGGACGCCCGGGGAGAACTGCGGCTCTTCATTCCCGATTGCCTGGCGCTAGCCGCACCGTTCATACTGTTCAGACTGAAGCGCGAGGGCTTTTCCCGTTGTTACGTGCAGGCTTCGAAACAGGGGCTCTACGTAGAGGGAAGGCGCTGACCGAGGTGGCAGCTGCCGGTGTAGCTGCCGGTGGAGCAGATTTAGCCGCAGGATCCGGCTGCCGATCCGGGCTACTGTATCCAGCCAGTGGATTAGCTGCCGATCTTGCCGATCTCGAATCCGATCTGGTCCAGCGGCAGCACGACGTCCGCCACTTTCCCCTCGATGCAGGCGCGCGGCATGCCGTAGATGGTGGAGGTCTCCTCGTTTTGCACCAGCGTCACCCCCCCTTTCCCCTTCAGATGCTTCATCCCCTTGAAACCGTCGTTCCCCATGCCGGTCAGTATCACCCCGAGCATCGAGCCGCCGCTGGCGTCGCAGAAGCTGGTCAGCATCTGGTCCACCGAGGGGATGTAGATGTACTGCGGGAAATCGGCGATGGGCGCCGTGCGAACCACGATCTGGCTCCCCTGCTTGATGAGCGAGGTGTGCTGCCCTCCCGGGGCGATCAGCACCTCGCCACCCCTGACCACGTCGCCGTTGGCGGCCTCCCTGATGGCAAGCGAGCATTTGGCGTTGAGCCTGTCGGCGTAGGGGCCGGTAAAGGCCTTGGGCATGTGGATGGCAACCACGATGCCGTGCGGGAAGTTGACCGGGATCCGGGAAAGCACCTCCTGCAGCGCGACCGGTCCGCCGGTGGAGGCCCCGATCCCGACGCAGCCGATCCTTTTGTGGGCGAACTGCGAGGCGCGCACCAGCGCCGGACGCACCAGCTTGGGCCGTTCGACCGCGATCACCCTTCTGTGCACCAGCGAGTGGGAAGCCTCGGCAACCTTGGAAAGGAGCGCCTGCTGGAAGGCGTGCTGGGAGTCCTTGCAATCGGTCACGTTCTTGGGGACGTAGTCGATCGCCCCCGCCTCCAGCGCCTCGAAGGTNNCCGGGGCATCTCCACGTCCATGGTGATCAGGTCCGGTTTGAGCGCCAGGGCCTTTTCCACCCCCTCGACGCCGTCAGCCGCGATGCCGACCACCTCGATGTGCGGCGCCCGGGAGAGTATCCCCCTGATCGCCATCCGCATGAAGGAGGAGTCGTCGACGATGAGTACTCTCAGCTTGGTTTCCTGTGCCGGATACATGACTCGCTACGCTCCTATGCCCTGGAAGATGGATTTGACCATGTCCTGTATCTCGGGGACCCGGTCGTCAAGCTCGTAGCAGAACCGCTCCACGTCCAGGTCGGCCAGGTGGGGCGCATATCCCTTCAGTATGCCCCAGGCCTTTTCCTCGGCGAGGTTGAAGGAGACCCAGGAATGTCCGCCGTAGTCGAGTTGGCGCACGGAGCAGAACAGGTCGGCGATGCTCACGATGGCGCAGAGGGTGGGATCGAGGGTCGCCTCGGCGGGGGCGTGGTGCAGGGCGATCACCTCGCAGTAGTCCGCGGGGAAGTTCCACTTGCGCGCTATGCAGAGCCCGACCTCGTTGTGGGAGGTGCCGAGGAATTCCGCCTCCTTCTCCACCAGCCTGAAGGGGTGTCCCTGCACCGAATCCAGCAGCGAGCGGAAGGCGTCCTGCCGGTAGTAGCTCAGGAACACCTCGCCGATGTCGTGCACGATCCCCACCAGGTATGCCTTCTCCGTGTCCGGGTAGCGCACCCGCTGGGCGATGATCTTGGCGACCACGCCGACGCCGAAGGAGTGTTCCCAGAAGCTCTGGATGTCGATGATGCCGTCCCTCCCTTCGAAGACGTCGACGAAGGAGCAGGTGAAGGCAAGTTCGCGGATGTGGCGGAAACCGAGGTAGATGAGCGCCCGCTTCACCGATTTGATCTCGTGCGCCGGCTTGTAGAGCGGCGAGTTCACCATCTTGATGACCCGGGCCGCCAGGACCTGGTCCGCCAGGATCATGTCCGCCACCTCGTCGAGCTCCACGCCCGGCTGGTCCAGAAGCTCGATGACCTTGGTGGCCACCTGCGGGATGGTGGGGAGATCGACAAAGCTTTCCACCATCTCCTGAGCCGTCTGCATCATGGCTGCTTTTTCCATACCATCATCCTCACTTGTTGTAGGTGAACCCGCCCGGGAAATGTACGGTCCTGAACTTGTCGTTCACGCCGTGCAGCGATTCCGACTGTCCCAGGAAGAAGTAACCGTACGGCTGCAGGTTGTTGTAGAAATGCTGGACAACCTTGCTCTTTGAGGCGGTATCGAAGTAGATCAGCACGTTGGCGCAGAATATGAAATCGAAGCTCTTCATGAACAGCATCTTGTTGTCGTCGTAGAGATTGAGCTGGCTGAAGCTGGCGAGTTTCTTCACCTCGGGGGAGAGCACGAACCTGCCGGCCGACTCCTCCTTGAAATACTTCTTCAGGTAGAAGTCGGGCGTGTTGCGGACCGAGTAGCTGTTGTAGATCCCTTCCTTGGCCTGCCCGATCACGGTCTCGTTGATGTCGGTACCGACGATCTCGATGATCCAGTCCTTGAGGAGCGTGGCGCGCTTTTCCAGGAGCAGCATGGCCATGGTGTACGCCTCCTCCCCGGAGGAGGAGCCGGCGCTCCAGATCCGGAGCTTCTTGAACCCGATCTTCCCCTTGTGGGCGATGATCTCGGGGAGCAGCTTGGTCTCCAGCGCGTTCAGCTGCGGCAGGTTCCTGAAGAAGCAGGTCTCGTTGGTGGTGATCTCGTCCAGAAGCTTCTTGAGTTCGGCGCTCCCGGTCGCGCCCGCCCGCACCTGCTGGAAATAGTCGGCGTGGCTTTTGCTGCCGGTCGACTCCATCCGGCGGGCCAGGCGGCTCTCCAGGAAGTATTTCTTGCTGCTGTGGAAATATATCCCGCAGACGTTATATATGTAGTCCCTGAGCTGCTCGAAATCCTTGTCGGAAATCTTCTGGGAGCTACCTTTAGGATCGAGTGCTTTGGTCTCAAATGCCATTATCATCCCCTCAGGCGGATTTCCTTACTAAAGCAGCTTCGCCGCCACCGACCAGCCCCATCGGGTCCACAATCAGCGCCACCCTGCCGTCGCCCATGATGGTCGAACCGCCGATGCCGGGGAGATTGGCCAGGAACTTGCCGAGCGACTTGATGGCAACCTCCTGCTGCCCGAGCAGCCTGGTCACCACGAGACCGAGCCGCTTCTCCGCGACACCGACGATGACGACGTAACAGGTGTTGCGATCCGCGGTCGACTCGGCGCAGTTGAAGGTCCGCTGCAGCCTCAGAAGCGGCAGCACGGAATCCCGGAGCTTCAGCACCTCCTGGCCGCCGATCATGTGGAACTCGCTCTTGTTGACCCGCATGGTCTCGATGACCGAGGCGAGCGGGATCGAGTAGACCTCGCGCTCCACCTCGACCAGCAGGGACTGGATGATGGCGAGGGTGAGCGGGAGCTTCAGGATGAACTCGCTCCCTTTGCCGACCTCGTTCTTGATCTCTATGATGCCGTTTAGCTTCCTGATATTGGTGCGCACCACGTCCATCCCGACGCCGCGGCCGGAGAGGTCGGTCGCCTGCTCCTTGGTGGAGAAGCCGGGGAGAAAGAGCAGGTCGAGGATCTCGCGGCTCCCCATCAGGGCCAGCTGCTCCTCGGTGATCAGCCCCTTTTCGAGGGCCTTCCTGGATACCCGCTCAGGGTCGATGCCGCGGCCGTTGTCC
>DNRQ01000042.1:7435-7594 GCA_003499925.1 Geobacter sp. | reverse complement strand
GTTGACCAGGTAGCCGGTGACGGCAATGTTATCGGTGGCGACCAGGGCCAAGACCGGGACGGTCAGGCTGGTGGCGGTTACCGGCATGCTGAACAGGCCTACTACCGGGGCGCTAGTGTCGGCGACCGTTATGGTGACGGTCACGCTGGCGCTCTTGGC
>DNRQ01000042.1:6979-7210 GCA_003499925.1 Geobacter sp. | reverse complement strand
AGTCGGGGCTGTGGCGACCTGATTAATCAGGTAGCCGGTGACGGCGACGTTGTCGGTGGCGGTCAAGGCCGATACCGGCACGGTCAGGGTGGTGGCGGTTGCCGGCAGGGTGAAGGTGCCGACTACGGGGACGGTGGTGTCGGGAAGCGTTACGGTCACGCTTGCGCTCTTGGCAAGCGAGACGTTGCCGGCCGCATCCTTGGCCCATGCGTAGAAGGTGTTGCTCCCTGC
>DNRQ01000042.1:0-6881 GCA_003499925.1 Geobacter sp. | reverse complement strand
TTCCTGCGACGGCGGTAACGCTTGTCGGTGCCGTTGCGGTCCAGCCTGCGGCGACTGCCGTCGGTGCGGTGGCAACCTGATTGATCAGGTAGCCGGTGACGGCGACGTTGTCGGTGGCGGTCAGGGCCGATACCGGCACGGTCAGGCTGGTCGCGGTTGCGGGGAGGGTGAAGGTGCCGACCACCGGAACGGTGGTGTCGGGAAGCGTTACGGTCACGCTNNGGCTGCAGTCGGGGCTGTGGCGACTTTGTTGACCAGGTAGCCGGTGACGGCGACGTTGTCGGTGGCGACCAGGGCCGATACCGGCACGGTCAGGGTGGTGGCGGTTGCCGGCAGGGTGAAGGTGCCGACGACAGGAGCGGTGGCATCAGCGACCGGGGCGGCGGCAACGGTGACCGAAACGTTGACGAATTTCTCGCTGTGGACGTCGCCTCCTCCGTCGCCGTTTTCATTGCCGAGGTAAGCCATTCTCCAGGCGTAGGTGCCTGCCGCTGCCGGCGCCGGAGCAGAGAGAACTGCCGGGTAGACGGCTGAGCCGCCCATGCCGCTCTGGGCGCCTGCGGAACGCGCGATTTCGGCGCCGTTCTGATCGTAGAGACGGACGCCGATCCAGCCGGACCGTGCGCCTGAAGAGGCCAGGGTGACAGTTACCGTTTCGCCGGGGGCGTAGGAGGTTGTCTTGTTCTTTGTCGCGGTAAGGGTTCCGCTGTGTTGGTGGCATCCGGCACAGGTGGCGGCCGTCGCGGTATCGTGGCAATCTACGCAGCCTCTGCTTGTGAAATAGGATGATTGTGCCTGCGCCTCGCTGCGCCAATACTGAAACGACACCAGGGTCAGGGCAAAGATGAACAGCATTAACGCCCTACTACGATTTTTTTGAGTCATAAAAGCTCCTTTTGTTGATGAACCTTCCTCTCGGTTCAAATGGGTGAACTTTTCTGCATCGGGACGCTTCCGGACTTGGAACCTACTTTTTCAGCTGCCTGCGCACAAGGCCTGAACTTGTTCTCTGCAGGACGTTTTGGCTCCGGAAGAAACAGTGAATACTCAGCTATGGCTGGTAGGATCCCCGGCGAATTTTGGGTACAAAAAAGCCGGGGCCAAACATCGTGAGATATTTCGGCGACCCGGCTGTCTCAGTGAGACCCATTAGGCTTTCCGTCCCACCCTCGCGGATGGTTTAGTATTATCGTATACCTACATTCTTGTTCCTGCCGACAGGCAGGGGTTCAGGCTTGACCTCCTGTGCAGGCGGCTACAGCGGTGTCATTTTCCCGTGCTCTCCTTCCGATCTCGCACAAAAAAAGCCGGGCGCGAATATCGTGTGATATTTCGGCGACCCGGCTGTCTCAGTGAGACCCATTAGGCTTTCCGTCCCACCCTTGCGGATGGTTTAGTATTATCGTGCACCACTAGTTTTTTTATTTTCCGGCTCTTGTATATCCCATGCCTCGAAATCTAGTCAATAAAAAATCTTGGTTTAAAAAGGGGACGTATGCGGAATTGCAGTGAAGACACCCAACCGGTAAGTGGCAAAGCATAAGCTATTGGATCTGCGAAGGTCTTAAATTTTGCAGTCATGAGCCCATTCATTTGAGTTCAGGCTAACTACTTAAAGTATCGGTAAATATTGAATGAACGGTCAGCTAGAGTAAAAGTGTTGTTATCGAAAGCCAAGATCATTTTCAGGTGACGCAAGGAAGGATCGCTGACAGTGCTTTGAGCCGGCAGCCCATTTCAGCAGGGCGAAAAATTAGGCAAAAATAATACAGACAGCTTCGATAGGCAACTTCTTACCCACACCCTATTACATGCAGGCTGATTCCCGATAGGGAGCAACTCGCCGGCACTGCGTCGCGTCAGGCCAGGACAAACTGTCCGCACATGTTGCGACCGTAATTTGACAAGGTGTTGTTGATGCTCTTTAATATCGTATGGCCAAACTCGCCTTCATTCATATTGCAGCCCTTGCCGTACTCTTGAATATCGCTGCAGCCGTTTCCGCTTATGCTGAAACGCTGCATGCAGATATTTTCTCCGCCCGGAGCATTTCCCTCTTCTCCTCTAATGCGAAAGCCGCAGGTTTCAGCTCCCAAAGCGGTACAGTAGCGCTTATTGCACCCTCGGAGATCGGACTGCTAATTCTTTCAGATGCCGCGATTCTCGATGAGGATCTGACGGATGCGGCGGCTGGACCTTTTTCGCTGGCTCAGGGGGAGGAATTCTTCGTCGAGAAAAGAGTGGTCGGTGATCCGACACTTCTTGCGCAAGCCACCGGCACAAGGGGCGCCGAGGAAGAGTGGCCCTGGAGAAGGGCAGGGACTGCTGAATATGTGACCGTCTCGCTTGCTGCAGTTGGAACGGCTTTTTTTGAACATAAAAACGGGAAGCCCACTAAGGCAAAATGGACGAGTCGTAACGGCTTTGACGAGTCCATTCGGGATGCGCTGCGCCTGAAGAGCCGTTCGGCACGGGAGGCGACTCATAACGCCAGCAACGTCATCATGGGGGTCATGATCGGGGCACCGGTCGTGGAGTCCCTGGCGACCCTCGGTTTCCGTGATAAGCGTTGGGACGCGCTCTTGCAGACCGAGATGATAAACCTGGAGTCTTTCATCTTCACTTCTTTGGTGTCCAGCGTGATGCAGAACCTCATTACGCGCGAGAGGCCATTTGTCAGGAATTGTGCGGACGAGCGCTGTGAGGGTGAGCTGGAGAACAGGGGTATGCCAAGTGGACACGTCGCATTTGCTTTCACGGGAGCGGGTCTACTCTGCAACCACCACAAATATCAGACCATCTATGAGGACCCCGCCGTCGGCCGAGCAGTCTGCGCTGCCGGCATCGGGGTGTCGGTGCTGGACGGTGTGCTTCGTATCGTCTCGGATCGACATTACGCCACTGACGTAGCAGTAGGGACCGTCATCGGACTCTTTTCGGGCTTCGTCCTGCCTCGCCTGCTGCACTATTCGCGGCCGCAGGAGCGGTCCCTTCCGGAGGCCAAGGGAACTCAGGATTCAGCGGTCCAGCTGATGGCTGTTACTCCCGAGTTTTTAAGCGGAGGTGCTGCCTTGAACTGTGATTTCAGCTTCTGATATTTTCCTTGGCGCGCTATTCTCTGAAGAGACCCATTCCCATTAATTCCTTGAAGACTCCCGCCTTAACCAGTCGCTTCGCTTTCTCGATGTCGGGTGCAAAATATCTGTCTTGGTCGTAGAAGCTGACCTCCTGCCGCAAGACCCTCTTGGCCTCTTCCAGCAACGGCGAACTTTTCAGAGGCGCACGAAAATCGACTCCCTGGCAGGCCGCGAGCAGCTCGATGGCGACGATGCCGGCGCTGTTGTCGGCCATCTCCAGCAGGCGGCGGGCGGCAAAGGTGGCCATGGAGACGTGATCCTCCTGGTTGGCCGAGGTCGGCAGGCTGTCGACGCAGGCGGGATGCGCCAGAGACTTGTTCTCGCTGGCCAGGGCAGCCGCGGTGACCTGCGCTATCATGAAGCCGGAGTTGAGGCCACCCTTTTCGACCAGAAAGGGGGGGAGTTTGCTCAGGTTGGCATCGATCAGAAGGGCGATGCGCCGCTCGGAAAGCGCGCCTATCTCGGCGATGGCCAGGGCGAGGTTGTCGGCCGCCAGCGCCACCGGCTCGGCGTGAAAGTTTCCGCCGGAGATGATGTCGGCCTGGTCGGAGAATACCAGCGGGTTGTCGGAGACCGCGTTGGCCTCGGTGAGAAGGATCTCCGCCACGTGCCGGATCTGGTCGAGGCAGGCTCCCATGACCTGGGGCTGGCAGCGCAGCGAGTAGGGATCCTGGACCGCAGGGCACCCCTCGTGCGACGCCTCGATTTCGCTGTGGGCGAGCAGGTTGCGATAGGCCGAGGCTGCATCGATCTGTCCGGGGTGGCCGCGCACCTCGTGGATGCAGGCATCGAAGGGGCGTCTGCTGGCAAGCGCCGCCTCCACGCTGAGACTGCCGGAAACCAGCGCCGCCGAGAAGAGATCCTCGGCCGCGAAGAGCGCCTCCAGCGCGAATGCCGAAGATGCCTGGGTGCCGTTAAGCAGCGCAAGCCCCTCTTTCGGTCCGAGCGTGATCGGCTCAAGCCCGGCTATCTCCAGCCCCCGCAGCCCCGAAGTCCTCTCGCCGCGATGCAGCACCTCACCCTCTCCCAGCAGCACCGTACTCATGTGAGCCAATGGCGCCAGGTCGCCGGAGGCGCCGCACGAGCCCTTCTGCGGGATGCAGGGATAAACCTCCGCATCGAGGAGGCGAATCAGCGCCTCGATCACCTGAAGCCGGATGCCGGAGTATCCCCGGGCCAGGCTGTTGATCTTGAGAACCAGCAGCAGGCGGACCGTCGATTCCTCCATCAGAGCCCCGGTTCCGGCAGCATGGGAGAGGACGATGGCCCGCTGGAGATGCTCCAGTTCGTCGGTGGGGATGCGGGTCCTCGCCAGAAGCCCGAAGCCGGTATTGATGCCGTAGATGGCCCGCCCCTCAGCGATCAGCGCCGCCACCGTCTCCACCGAGCGGTTTATCGCCTGGATACATCCGGGGTCGAGGGAGAGCCGCACGGCAGAGTCCTTGATGCGCCGCAGATCGGATAGCGTCAGTTTGCCGGGGTTGAGCGTAAGTGGAAGCATTTGATACCTCGCATGCGGCGTAGCGTATGATATAAAACCGCAGCATTTCACCCTCCCCCAGCCCCCACTGCCATTAAGTTAACGTCAGTGCTAATTTCCCGCACGCCGCACAAGCNNGAGCTTAACTTAATGGCAGTGCCCCCAGCCCCTCCCATCAAGGGAGGGGGGTTAAGGTCCCCTCCCTTGATGGGAGGGGGGAAAGTGCCTCTTCCGATCCCGGGAGGGCGTAAAGTCCCCTCTCCCCTCGTGGGAGAGGGCTAGGGAGAGGGGGAAATAGCGCGGGCGCCAGCTTCGATTCAGGCAAATGCAAATCCCCCCCGACCCCCCTTTTTCAAAGGGGGGAGGTATTGAACCGTCCCTTGAAAAGGGGGAGGTATTGAACATCTCTTGAAATGGGGGATTTTCTGTCTACCTACCTAGCATCGGCAGATCCAGCTTGTTTTCCCCGGCGCAATCGATGGCGAGCTGGTAGCCGGCATCGGCGTGTCGCATTACCCCGCTGGCCGGATCGTTCCAGAGCACACGCTGCAGCCTTTTGGCCGCCGCCTCGCTGCCGTCGGCTACGATCACCACCCCTGCATGCTGGCTGAACCCCATGCCGACTCCGCCGCCGTGGTGCAGGCTCACCCAGGTCGCCCCGCTTGCGGTAGTGAGCAGGGCATTCAAGAGCGGCCAGTCCGATACCGCGTCGGAGCCGTCCGCCATCGCCTCGGTTTCCCGGTTCGGGCTTGCCACGGAGCCCGCGTCCAGATGGTCGCGGCCGATGACGATGGGAGCCTGCAATTCCCCCCTGGCAACCATCTCGTTGAAAGCAACTCCTAGCCGCGCACGATCCTTGAGCCCCACCCAGCAGATGCGCGCCGGCAGTCCCTGAAACCTGATACGCTCGCGGGCCAGGTCGAGCCAGTTATGCAGCTGCCGGTCATCGGGCAGCAGCTCTTTTACCCGTGCATCGGTCCGATAGATGTCCTCGGGATCGCCGGAGAGTGCCACCCAGCGAAAGGGTCCGATCCCCTGGCAGAAAAGCGGCCTGATGTAGGCGGGGACGAAGCCGGGGAAGTCGAAGGCATGCTCGACACCCTCATCCAGGGCCACCTGCCGGATGTTGTTGCCGTAATCGAAGGTGGCGGCGCCGCGTCTTTGCAACTCCAGCATCGCCCTCACATGAAGTGCGATGGATGCCCTGGCAGCCTGCTCGACGGCCGCGGGAGCTTCCAGGCGCATGGCTGCCGCCTGCTCCAGTGACCATCCCGCGGGGAGGTAGCCGTTGAGAGGATCGTGTGCGCTGGTCTGGTCGGTGCAGAGATCGGGGACGATGCCGCGCTCGACGATCTGAGGCAGCAGCTCGGCGCAGTTGCCAAGCAGTCCCACCGATACCGCCTGCTTGTCCCGGCAGGCCCGCTGGATGATCTCCAGGGCCTGGTCGAGATCGGTCGCCTTCCGGTCCAGGTAGCCTGTGGAGAGCCGCTTGTCGATGCGCGTCTCGTCGCACTCCACGGCCAGCAGGGAAAAGCCGGCCATGGTCGCCGCGAGCGGCTGGGCTCCGCCCATCCCCCCCAGCCCGCCGGTGAGAACCCAGCGTCCGGCAGCGTCCCCGTCGAAATGCTTTTTGGCCGCAGCGCCGAAGGTCTCGTAGGTCCCCTGCACGATGCCCTGCGATCCAATGTAGATCCAGGAGCCGGCGGTCATCTGCCCGTACATCATGAGCCCCTTGCGGTCCAGTTCGTTGAAATGGTCCCAGGTCGCCCAGCGCGGCACCAGGTTGGAATTGGCGAGCAGCACCCGGGGGGCGTCCGGTTGGGTCCTGAACACCCCCACCGGCTTTCCCGACTGCACCAGCAGGGTCTCGTCGTCCTCCAGGCGGCGCAGTACCTCGACGATCTTGTCGAAGCACTCCCAGTTCCGGGCCGCGCGGCCGATTCCGCCGTAGACCACCAGTTCCTCGGGGCGCTCGGCCACCTGCGGATCGAGGTTGTTCATCAGCATGCGCAGGCAAGCCTCGGTGAGCCAGCTCTTGGCGCTCTTTTCCGGGCCGCGGGGGGCGGTGATCTGGCGGCTGGGGTCGAATCGGTTGTTCATGGGAGAGCTCCATTGGTTGGCTGGCCGCAGCCGTAGGTCGGATAGCGTAGGTCGGGTCAGCGTAGCGCAACCCGACATCGCCTTCCTGCCACAATCAACTGCACGTCGGGTTACGCCCTGCGGGCTAACCCGACCTACGAGCTAATTCCCGCACGCTGCACAAG
>DNRQ01000180.1 GCA_003499925.1 Geobacter sp. | reverse complement strand
GCTGATCTTCAGTAACGTTGGGTGCGGCTGAAAGTCCCCCTTTGAAAAAGGGGGATTTAGGGGGATTTGCAGTTAGTTGCAAAGCTGCACTCTGTGTCGCCTTGGGCGAAATCCCCCCCGACCCCCCTTTTTCAAAGGGGGGAGCGAGTATCGAGCCTCCTACTGAAGATTGACGCTAATCGGGTTACTTATTGGGCGCTGATCTTCCGCCGGTTAAACTTCCCTGAGATTCCCCCCGCTTCCGGGCTCCTTGCCTTACCCGGCGCCCTGGTATACACTACAGTGGTTCGCAAGGCTTTTTCCTCGGGGGTGGGTTTTGGTACTTAGCGAGAGACTGCCTAACCTGTTGGCCTATACGGATGCCATGCTCACCTGGGTAAGCGGGCGAGGCAGGATACTGATCATCGTGCACGACAACCCGGACCCGGACTCGCTCGCCTCAGCCATGGCTCTCAGGCACCTGTTCGCAGTCCGGCTGAACCGGGAGGCGGTGATCGCCTTTTCCGGCATGATCGGCAGGAGCGAAAACCTCGCCATGGCGAAGCTGCTCCAGATACCGCTCACCCCGTTCCCCCTGATAGAACTCAAGATGTTCCAGGTGATCTGCCTCCTGGACAGCCAGCCGCAGACCGGCAACAACTCGCTTCCTCCCGAATCACGGGTCGACATCGTCATCGACCACCACCCGATGCGCGAGGCCAGTGCCGCCTGCAGGTGGGTCGATATCCGCCCCGACTACGGCACCACCGCCACCATCCTCTACGAGTACCTGAAGGTGCAGGGGGTATCCCTCGGCACCAAGCTCGCCACCGCCCTTTTCTATGCCATCAAGTCCGAGACCCAGGACCTGGGGCGCGAGGCGAGGCGCCCGGACCGGGACGCCTACCTCGTCCTGTTTCCGCTCACCAACAAGACCCTTCTGAACAGCATCACCCGGCCCCGCCTTCCCAGGGAGTACTTCGCCGCGCTGCACAGCGCCCTGGAGCACGCCACCATCTACGGCAACGTGCTGGTGGCCGAGCTCAAGGAGGTGCAGTTCCCCGAAGTGGTGGCCGAACTGGCCGATCTGCTGCTGCGGCTGGAGGGGATGGAGACGGTGCTCTGCATGGGGTACTACAGCACCGAGATGATCCTCTCCATCAGGACCTCGAGCGAGCAGCTAAACGCCGGCGAATTGATCCGCAAGCTGGTTGCCGGCATCGGCAGCGCCGGGGGGCACGGCATGATGGCCGGAGGCAAGGTCGACAATGTGGAAGGGTCCGATGCCGCCATCGAAGCGGTGGAGAAACTCCTCACCGACAGGCTCCTCGCCGAACTTGCCGTTCCCCCCTGCGAGCCGCTTGAGCTCGTCTCCTAGCCGGTTCCAGCTGTTCATGAAAGAGTTGCCAAACACCCTCTAAAGTGCTAGTAATTAGACATGTCGCTCTTCCTCGATAACGCTGCAACTTCATTCCCGAAACCGGATTCCGTATACAGAGCAATGGATGCTGCAATGCGGGAGGTCGGTGTGGCTCCCGGAAGGGGAGGCTACCGCCAGTCCCTTGCCGCGGCCCGCATCGTCTTCGCGGCCCGCTCTGCCCTGGCCTGCTTCTTCGGCGTCTCAGACTCGTCCCGCCTCATTTTTACCCACAGCGCCACCGAATCGCTCAACATCGCGGTAAACGGACTTTTGAAGCCCGGCGATCACGTAATCTCCAGCACGGTTGAGCACAACGCCCTGTTGCGTCCGCTGCACCTGGCGCGCAGCCGCGGCGTGGAGCTGACCTTCGTGCAGGCGGACCGGGACGGGTTGGTGTCGGAGCGGGACGTCGCCCGCGCCATGCGCCCCAACACCAGGCTGGTGGCGCTTGCCCACTGCTCCAACGTGACCGGGACCGTCCAGCCGATAGGCGAGATCGCCCGCAGCGCGCGACAGGGGGGGGCGCTGTTGCTGGTGGATGCGGCCCAAAGCGCCGGCTATTTCCCGCTCGACATGGAAGAGGACGGCATCGACCTGCTCGCCGCACCGGGGCACAAGGGGCTCTACGGCCCTCCCGGCACCGGCATCCTCGCCCTGGCCGAGGGGCTCAGGCTGGAGCCGCTCCAGGTGGGGGGGACCGGCGGCAATGCGAGCAGTCCGGACCAGCCCGAGGAGCTCCCCGAGCGTTTCGAAAGCGGCACCACGAACACCCCGGCCCTGGCGGGGTTGAAGGCGGGTCTCGACTTCCTGCTGGAGACGGGAATGGAGGCGGTCAGGGCCAAGGGGAAGCTTCTGGTGGAGCAGCTCCTGGAAGGGCTACGTGCCACCCCCGGCGTCACCGTCTACGGACCTGCGCAGGGGGAGCGTGGAGCAGCCGTCTCCTTCAACCTGGAGGGGCATGATCCTGCGACCCTCGGCTATCTCCTCGACAGCGGCTACGACATAGCGGTCAGGGCCGGGCTGCATTGCGCCCCCGACGTGCACAGAACCATCGGCACCTACCCCGGGGGGGCCGTCAGGGTGAGCCCCGGATTCTTTAACAGGGAGGAGGATATCTCGTATTTCCTCAAGGCGCTGCACGAACTTAAGTCGGGGAAGGGGCGGGATTTCTAGAATCTCTCTCCCCTTCAAGGGGGTTCTTTGGACTCCCTCCCCCTCTGAAAACAGGAAGCAAATAGCACAAAGGGCAAAGGGCAAAGCTATCAATGTCAGGCACCATCTCGCAGCGGGAAGTTTCAGGCACCATGCAGGGCAACTTGGCGGTTTCTTTCAACGGTGACAATGTACAGGGGGTGACTATGAAGAAAATCTACGTGCTCGATACCAACGTTCTTCTGTACGACCCGCAGGCCCTCACCAGGTTCGAGGACAATTCCATCATCATCCCGATCACCGTCATCGAGGAGATCGACCGGTTCAAGAAGGACATGAACGAGACCGGCCGCAACGCGAGGCAGTTTTCCCGGCTCATGGACGCCTACCGCAAGGAGGGGTCGCTCTCCAAGGGGTTGCCGCTGGCAAACGGCGGTACCCTAAGGATCGAGATCTACGAAGAGAACGTGATGAAGAGACTCCCCCCCGAACTGCGCGAGCAGCGGGGCGACAACCGGATCCTGGCGGTCGCCGTGGACCTCATGGAGTCCGAGCCGACCGTGCCGGTGATCCTGGTCACCAAGGACACCAACCTGCGCATCAAGGCGGACGCCCTGGGGCTCGCGGCGCAGGACTACGAATCGGACAAGGTCTCCATCGACGATCTCTTCGACGGGGTTGCCAACCTCGAGGTGCAGGCCGATGTCATCGATCGTTTCTACAGCCAGGGGTGGCTGGAGCTCGATGCCAGATTGCTGCCGAACCAGTTTGTCACGCTGACCGAGGCCGCAAACCACTCGCACAGCGCCATCGGCCGCTTCGACCAGGGGCTCGGGCGCATGGTGCCGCTTCAGGGGGTCGGAAAGGAAGGGGTCTGGAGCCTGTTCCCCAGAAACCGCGAGCAGTCCTTCGCACTCGATGCGCTCCTGGACGACAACGTCAAGATCGTCACCCTGGTCGGCAAGGCCGGAACCGGGAAGACCCTGCTCGCCATAGCCGCCGGCCTGCAAAAGACGGCCGAGGAAAACGTCTACAACCGGCTCCTGGTATCGCGCCCGGTATTCCCGATGGGGCGCGACCTAGGCTTTCTCCCCGGCGACATCGAGGAGAAGCTCTCCCCCTGGATGCAGCCGATCTTCGACAACGTCGAGCTCCTTTTGAGCGGCCACGAGGGGGAAAAGCGCCACAGCAAGGGGTACAAGGAGCTGATGGCGATGGGGATCCTGGAGATCGAGCCGCTCACCTACATAAGGGGGCGCTCCATCCCGAACCAGTACATGATCGTGGACGAGGCCCAGAACCTCACACCGCACGAGATCAAGACCATCGTGACCCGGGCCGGGGAGGGGACCAAGATCATCCTGACCGGCGATCCCGACCAGATCGACAATCCGTATGTGGATGCCGAGAGCAACGGGCTCACCTATGTGGTGGAGCGTTTAAAGGAGCAGACCATCTCCGGGCACGTCACCATGACCAAGGGTGAGAGGTCCGAGCTGGCGGAGCTGGCGGCGAACCTGCTGTAGCCTTTGCCGCAAAAACTCCCCCTTTGAAAAAGGGGGAGTTAGGCAGCAGTGTCCGGTTTACTTCTTGCGCTGGCCCTTTTCCCCCCTCTCCCTAGCCCTCTCCCACCAGGGGAGAGGGGACTTTAAGCCCCCCTCCCTTGATGGGAGGGGCTGGGGGAGGGTGAAAAGCAGTGGGTTTGAGTCGAAATGTACAGATGCATTTTTCTAACCGGACAACGCCGGGATTTAGGGGGATTTGCCTCGCAGGTGCCGGCGTTGCCAAATCCCCCCCGACCCCCCTTTTTCAAAGGGGGGAGGTTTAATTAGTTGCAGATTGGCGCGAGTCAGCTTGCTGTTTGGGCAGGTGACCCGTTTCAGATTTTCATCATTTCTCTTTTCCATACTAGGAGCCGTAGAGGGCACGTCGTCTGTGCCCTCTCTATTTTTTATGCTACTTCTTGCACTCGAATCATCTTGTGACGAAACTGCGGCCGCCGTGGTCAGGGACGGCAGGACCGTCCTCTCCAACGTCATCGCCTCCCAGATCAGCATCCATGCCGAGTACGGCGGCGTGGTCCCGGAAATAGCGTCGCGCAAACACCTGGAGTCGATCTCGTTGGTGGTCGAGCAGGCGCTCCTGGAGGCGGGGGTCGGCCTGCGCGACATCGAGGGGGTGGCCGTGACGCAGGGGCCCGGGCTGGCCGGTGCGCTGCTGGTCGGCATTTCGGTCGCCAAGGGGCTCTCCCTGGGGCGCGGCATCCCGCTGGTAGGGGTGAACCACATCGAGGGACACCTGCTCGCCGTGTTCCTGGAGGCCCCGGTCCAGTTCCCTTTCATCGCCCTGGCCGTCTCCGGGGGGCACTCGCATCTCTACCGGGTGGACGGGGTCGGGCGTTACACCACGCTGGGGCAGACGGTGGACGACGCGGCGGGCGAGGCCTTCGACAAGGTGGCCAAACTGATCGGCCTTCCCTACCCGGGCGGGGTGGCGATCGACCGGCTGGCCGCCACCGGCAACCCGCAGGCGATCAAGTTCCCGCGGCCGCTTATGCACGACGGCAGCTACAATTTCAGCTTCTCGGGGCTGAAGACCGCGGTGCTCACCCACGTCACCAAGTTCCCGGAGTCCAGGGGGGCCGGCGTGAACGATCTTGCCGCATCCTTCCAGGCGGCCGTCTGCGAGGTGCTGGTCAAGAAGACCGCCGCTGCGGTCGCCGCCACCGGCATCAAGCGGGTAGTGGTCGCCGGGGGGGTGGCATGCAACAGCGCCCTGCGCCGCTCCATGGCACGCTTTGCCGCAGAGCAGGGGGTCGAGCTCTCCATGCCGTCTCCGGCTCTTTGCGCCGACAACGCCGCGATGATCGCGGTCCCCGGGGATTTTTACCTAAACGCCGGCTTCAGAAGCGGCTTCGACCTGGACGCGCTCCCCGTCTGGCCGCTGGACCGGCTCGCGGTACGGCTCAAGGAGGCTTAAGAGATGGAAAAGATGCGCGCCAAAAAATCACTGGGGCAGAACTTCCTGATCGACGACAACGTGCTGTCGCGTATCGTCTCCTGCGTCGCCCCGACCCCGCAGGACGCCATTTTGGAGGTGGGACCCGGGCGCGGCGCGCTCACCAAGCTGCTCGCAGCCAGCGGGGCGAAGTTTCTCGCCGTCGAATGGGACCGGGACCTGCTGCCGATCCTGGAAGCGGAGTTCGCCGGCGCAGCCAACGTGGAGATCGGGCACGGCGACATCCTCAGGGTCGATCTGCAGCAGCTCTTGAGCTCCCGCGGCGGCGCCAGGAAGTGGAAGGTCGCCGCCAACCTTCCCTACAACATCTCCTCACAGGTGCTGTTCCGCTTCATGGAGTGCAGCGGACTCTTCGAGCGGCTCGTGCTGATGCTGCAAAAGGAGGTCGGGGACCGGCTGGTGGCTGCGCCGGCCTGCAAGGATTACGGGGCGCTGACCGTGCTGCTCAGGCTCCATTTCGATATCCGCAGGGAGTTCATCGTGAAGCCCGGCGCCTTCAGGCCGGTTCCCAAGGTCGACTCGGCGGTGCTGAGCTTCACGCCGCTGGAGCGCCCCAGGGTCGAGGTGGGAGACGAGGAGTTCTTCCGGCGGGTGGTGAAGGCGGCCTTCAACCAGCGCCGGAAGACGCTCCTCAACACGCTGCGCTCGGCAGGGATCGGCTCGGAGGACGGCTCGCTGCAGGCCGCGCTCTCCCGAAGCGGCATCGACGGCGGCAGGCGCGGCGAGACGCTCTCGCTGGAGGAATTCGCGGCCCTGTCGCGGGAACTGCTGGCGGGGAAAACTCTGGCGTAACCAAGGCTGTTTGTGTTATATACAAATGCTAATTTGCACACGGAGGGTTAACAGTCAATGAAAATTTGCGTGATTGGTTCCGGCTACGTCGGTCTGGTTGCCGGCACCTGTTTTGCCGAGAGCGGTAACGATGTTATCTGCGTGGATGTGGATGAGGAGAAGATAGAGGGCCTTAAGCGCGGCGTCATTCCGATCTACGAGCCGGGGCTCAAGGAGATGGTGCTTCGCAACTGCGAGGAGGGGAGGCTCACCTTCACCACGGACCTGGGGTTCGCGGTCAGGGAGTCCTTGGTCAACTTCATCGCGGTGGGGACTCCGCCGGGTGCCGACGGCGCGGCCGACCTGCAGTACGTCATCTCCGTGGCTCGCTCCATCGGCCGCCACATGGAAGGTTTCAAGATCATCGTGGACAAGTCCACCGTGCCGGTCGGCACTGCGGACAAGGTGCGCGTCGCCGTCGCCGAGGAGCTTTCCCAGCGCGGGTTGCAGATCGAATTCGACGTGGTCTCAAACCCCGAGTTCCTGAAGGAAGGGGCGGCCATCGACGACTTCATGAAGCCGGACCGGGTCGTGATCGGGACCGACAACGTCCGGACCGCGGAGCTCATGAAGGAGCTCTACTCCGCGTTCATGCGCAAGTCCAACCGGCTCCTGGTCATGGACATCAGAAGCGCCGAGATGACCAAGTATGCCGCAAATGCCATGCTGGCGACCCGTATTACCTTCATGAACCAGATCGCCAACCTCTGCGAGATGATGGGTGCCGACGTGATGGCGGTCCGGGAGGGGATCGGCTCCGACTCCCGCATCGGCTACGATTTTCTCTTCCCCGGTGTCGGCTACGGCGGTTCCTGCTTTCCCAAGGACGTCAAGGCGCTGGTGAAGACCGCGGACGAGTGCGGCTTCGACTTCAACCTGCTCAGCGCGGTGGAGGAGGCGAACGACCGCCAAAAGCGCGTGCTCTCCGACAAGATCCTGCGCCGCCTGGGGGATTCGAGCGAGCGTCCGCTGGAAGGGAAGGTTTTCGCCGTCTGGGGGCTCTCCTTCAAGCCGCGCACCGACGACATGAGGGACGCCCCTTCGGTAACCATCATAAACCGTCTCCTCGAGATGGGGGCGCAGGTTCGGGCGCACGACCCCGAGGCGATCAACGAGGCGAAGAAGCATTTCGGCGACCGCATCGCATACAGCCTGAACCAGTACGATCCCTTGAAGGGGGCCGATGCGCTGGTGATCATCACCGAATGGAACGAGTATCGCAACCCCGATTTCGACCGGATCAGAAACCTGCTCGTCAAACCGATCATTTTTGACGGCAGGAACCTGTACCAGCCGGACCGGATGCATCAGGCCGGCTTCGAGTACCTGCCGATCGGCAGAAACGGCAAGCCGAGCTGCGAGATGTAAAAACCGACCTAGAACGTAGAACGAGAACGTAGAACGGCTGTTCGGGGCGTAAAACGGCTGTTAAGGGGCTCCAATGCGTATGCTTGTCACCGGCGGCGCCGGTTTTATCGGATCACATCTCTGCGAGAGGCTCCTGAAGGAAGGGCACGAGATAATCTGCCTCGACAACTTCTTCACCGGAAGCAAGGGGAACATCTCGCATCTGCTGGAGAACCGCCATTTCGAGCTGATCCGTCATGACGTCACTGAACCGATCCTCCTCGAGGTGGACAGGATCTACAACCTCGCCTGCCCCGCCTCGCCGATCCACTACCAGTACAACCCGGTGAAGACGATCAAGACGAGCGTCATGGGGGCGATCAACATGCTCGGCATCGCCAAGAGGGTGAGGGCGAGGATCCTGCAGGCGTCGACCTCGGAGGTCTACGGGGACCCTCAGGTCCACCCGCAGATCGAATCGTACTGGGGCAATGTGAACACGCTTGGCATCAGGAGCTGCTACGACGAGGGGAAGCGGGTCGCCGAGACGTTGTTCATGGACTACCATCGCCAAAACAGCGTGGACATCAGGATTATCAGGATCTTCAACACCTACGGACCCAGGATGGCCGAGAACGACGGCCGCGTGGTGTCAAACTTCATCCTGCAGGCGCTCAGGGGCGAGGACATCACGGTCTACGGCAAAGGCGACCAGACGCGCTCCTTTTGTTTCGTATCGGACCTGGTCGAGGGGATGATCAGGATGATGGAGTGCCAGGGTTTCGTCGGCCCCGTCAACCTGGGCAATCCGGCCGAGACGACCATCCTGGAGTTCGCCAGGAAGATCATCGCGCTCACCGGCTCCAGCTCGCGCATCGTCTACAAGCCGCTGCCGGCGGACGATCCGAAGCAGAGGCAGCCGGACATAACCCTTGCCAAGGAG
The DNA here is from genome assembly GCA_003499925.1 of Geobacter sp. GTDB lineage: Bacteria > Desulfobacterota > Desulfuromonadia > Geobacterales > Geobacteraceae > Geomonas. The sequence continues at coordinate 9,378 of DNRQ01000180.1, read as the reverse complement.
ATGCTCGACTGGCATCCCAAGGTGGCGGTAGATGACGGACTGAAACAGACCATCGACTATTTCAGCTCCGTTCTTTCCGCAGGGTAGCCATGCAGAAGCGGCTCTTCCTGACACCGGCGGCGATCATAGTTTTCATCATGTACTTCACCGTTTTCGGCGACCGGGGACTGTTGCGCATCAACCACCTGCATCGCGACCTTGACGAGATGCAGGCGCGGTTTCTGGAGCTTAAGGGTGAGAACGACAAGCTGAAAAGGGAGATAGCGGCGCTGCAGTCGGACCGGCGCTACCTCGAGAGCATAGCGCGGCGCGATTTCGGCCTGGTGCGGAGCAACGAGGTGATCTACCAGTTCCCTCCTCAGGAGAAACCGCCCGCCGCCCGGGATAAAGCGGTCTCCGCCCGGGACCAAGCGGAGAAAAAGGGCGACCAGAAGACGGAGCAGAAACCCGGACAGCCTGCAGCCGCTGTGCCGAGCAGGTAATTTACAGGCCGTTAGCGGGATTCCTTTGAGCCCCTTCCCATCGAGGGAGGGGGAGTCAAAAGCAGGAGCTTAACCGATGGTGCTCCCCCCGACCCCCACTGCCATTAAGTTAGGGGAGGGGAGTCAACGGCAGGCGTCAATCTTCCGCTGTTCAGGTTCCTCCCCCTTCAAGGGGGAGGTCAGGAGGGGNNGGAGGGGGATGGGGGTGCTTTTGCGCCGGAACTACCCCATCCCCACCCCTTGAAGGGGAGGGAGTTTTAGCAGCGGAAGATCATCGCTGGTCAGGTAACTTAATGGCAGTGCCCCCCGCCCCCCCTTTTTCAAGGGGGAGAGAGAGGGAAAAGCGGAAGAGTAGAAAAAGAGGTGTCCGATGAGCGAGACGGTGGGAAAACAGCATTGCGTGGTCTGCGCCTGGCGCGAGAACTGCGCCAAGAAATTCCGGGTCACCGACTGCGGTGCTCGTTGCCCCGACTTCACCCGTGACGTTACCATAAAGGCCGTGCCCGACACGGAACAGGAATAGCAAAGGGAGGATTAGATATGAAGGAGCAGCTGCGCGCATGCATCCTGAAGGGAATCGAGGGGTGTTTTGCCGACGGCACGCTCACCTCGGGGGAAGTTCCGGCCATAACCGTGGAAAAGCCGGCTCACCCGGAGCACGGGGATTTCGCCACCAACGTCGCCATGCAGATGGCGAAACCGGAGCGCAAGTCCCCCCGCGCCATCGCCGACATCATCGTCAACAAGCTTGCCGGGAGCTCCGAGCTGATCGACAAGCTGGAGATTGCCGGGCCCGGATTCATCAACTTCTTCATCAAGGATTCCGCCTGGAGAAGGACGCTGGTCGAGATCGACAGGGCGGGGGGCGACTACGGCAGAAGCACGGTCGGCGCAGGCAGGAAGGTGCAGGTGGAGTTCGTCAGCGCCAACCCGACCGGACCGCTCCATATCGGACACGGCCGCGGCGCGGCGACCGGGGACGCGGTCGCTTCGCTGCTCGAGGCCGCCGGTTTCGACGTGCAGCGCGAATACTATATCAACGACGCGGGGAACCAGATGAACACCCTGGGGCTCTCCGGCCTCCTGCGCTACCGGCAGCTGCTGGGCGAAGAGGTGGCCTTCCCGGAGAACTGCTACCAGGGCGACTACATCAAGGAGATCGCGCGCGACGCCATAACCAAGTACGGCGACCGCTTCCTCAAGGTCCCGCAGGAGGAGGGGGTAGCATTCTTCTCCAAGATGGGGGGGGACCTGATCCTCAAGGGGATCGACGAGGACCTGCAGTCCTTCGGGGTGCGCCTGGACCACTGGTTCTCGGAGCAGTCTCTCTTTGACGACGGCAAGGTCGCCTCGGCGATCGCCGAGATGCAGGAGAAGGGGCTCATCTACGAGCAGGACGGGGCGCTCTGGTTCCGCACCACCGACTACGGCGACGACAAGGACCGCGTGGTGGTCAGGAGCAACGGCGTCACCACCTATTTCGCCTCCGATATCGCCTACCACAGGGAGAAGTTCGCCCGCGGCTTCGACTGGGTGATCGACGTCTGGGGCGCCGACCACCACGGCTACATCCCGAGGCTCAAGGGGATCGTGCAGGGGCTTGGGCGCAACCCGGACGACCTGGGGATCATCCTGGTGCAGTTGGTCTCGCTGCTGCGTGACGGCGTCCCCGTCGCCATGTCGACCAGAAGCGGCGAGTTCGTGACCCTCAAGGAGGTTGTGGACGAGGTCGGGCGCGATGCCGCGCGCTTCTTCTTCCTGATGCGCCGCTCAGACAGCCAGCTCGACTTCGACCTTGAGCTCGCCAAGCGCCAGAGCACGGACAATCCGGTCTATTACGTGCAGTACGCCCACGCCAGGATCAAGAGCATCTTCGAGACCGCGCGCGAGAGAGGGTTCCAGCCTGCCTTCCAGGATGTCAGGCTGGAGCTTCTGGAGAGCGCCGACGACATATCCCTGATCAAGAAGCTCTCGGCATATCCGGAGATCCTGGAGGCGGCAGCGCTCAACTTCGAGCCGCACCGCATCACCTACTATCTGCAGGAGCTGGCCGGCGAGTTCCACAGCTTCTACAACAAGAGCCGTGTCATTACCGAGGAACCTGCACTGACCCAGGCAAGGCTTTTCCTGCTGCACTGCGCTGCCGTCACCATCAAGAACGCGCTCACCGTGCTGGGCATTTCGGCTCCGGAGAGGATGTAGGGACGGGGGTGACTTATGCGGCTTGATTACAGCGAAAAAAAAGTCGGCAGGGAGAGCGTCGAGCGCAAACCCGTGCAGAAGAACAGACCGCGCAAGGAGCCTGCCGGGATGTTCGCGCTGCTGTCGGTGCTCGCGCTGCTGGTCACCTTCGGCGCCGGCGTCCTGACCGGATGGTTCTTCTTCAAGGGGACTCGCACCGCTCCTGTCGCCGCCGTCGCCCCGCCGGTAAAAATGGTGGAGCCCGCGCCGCCTCCTGGCCCGCCTGTCCACCCCGGCCAGGAAGCCCCGCTCACCTTTTACCAGACGCTTCCCGCCGGGGGGAAGGGGGTAATCGGCAGCGGCCTGAACCTGAAGGTTCCGGAGCCTGCGGTGAATCAGGAAAAGCAGGAAAAGCAGGAAAAGCAGGTGAAGCAGGAGAATCAAGAGAAGCAGGAAAAGCAGGTGAAGCAGGAGAATCAAGAGAAGCAGGATAAGCAGGATAAGCAGGATAAGCAGGATAAGCAGGATAAGCAGGATAAGCAGGATAAGCAGGATAAGCAGGAGGTATCGACGCGCTTCGTGGTGCAGATAGCCTCCTACCGCGACAAGCAGGAGGCGGATGCGGTGCAGGCTAAGCTCACAGGCAGGGGCGTCGCCGCCTATATCGTGGAATCCCGGTTCCCGGACAAAAGCGTCTGGTACCGGCTCAGGGTGGGACGTCATCTGACCAAGGCCGAGGCCGAGCAGATCGCCGCGAAATCAGGCAAGGGCGCCTCCGTGCTCGCCGAATAGCGCATTTTTAGCGCTTCAATGGTCTTTCGCCTTCCTGATGCTATAGTGTACCCTAACGGGGAAATCTCATGGAAAGAAGAAAACGGCTCGGCGAAATCTTCGTGGAGAACGGCATCCTCACCGACAAGACGGTGGAGCGGATGCTGCTCGTATCGAAGCGTCTTAAAAAGCGCTTCGGCACCGTGCTCGAGGAGTTGGGACTGATCGACGGCGACGAGCTTGCCGCGGCGCTCGCGACCCAATATGCCTGCAGGGTTGCCAGCAATTTCGCCGGATACTCTTTTTCTCCCGAACTGCTCGCCACCATCCCGGTCGACGTCGCGATGCAGAATTACATCTTCCCTCTGAAACTGGACAACAAGCGGCTTGCCCTCGCCATGGCCGATCCCACCGAGACCAGGGTGGTGAGGAACATCTCTGCCAACCAGGGGCTCACCATCACCCCCTTCATCGCCACCCGCAAGGAGATCTACTCAGCGATCTGCAGGAACTACCTGCACAAGGAGGTCTGCACCTCCGGAGCGCAGACGGTGCTCGTGGTGGAGGACGACAAGCTGATCGGCACCATGTTCGGCGACTTCCTGAGAAAACAAGGTTACCGGGTGGTCCTGGCCGCCGACGGGATTGAGGCGTACAGGGCCGTACTGACCGAGAAGCCGCAGGTTGTCATCACCGACCTGGTCATGCCCAAGCTGGACGGCTATGGCCTTTTCGATGCGCTCCGTTCGGTTCCGGAGCTGAGCATGATCCCGGTCATCCTGATCACCAGCTCGATGCGCCCCGACGACGAAATGAAGGCCTTCGACCGGGGATTCTTCGACTTCATCGAGAAGCCGGTGAAGGAAGGGTCCCTGATCACGCGGGTGAAGCGGGCGCTGCAGTTCCATGACAGGAAGTACCTGCTCAGTTGATCAGCGGGCGGCAGCAAAGAGAAACGATCGCCGGATTGAACTAACCGACCCTCCAGAGCCCCGGCGCTGGAGGTATTTGTTTGCGGGGGTATCGCGTGAGCGCCATACAGAACATCAAATGTCCCCACTGCCGCAAGGAAGCGCCGCTGGCGGGGAATCCCTACCGCCCCTTCTGCTCCAAGCGGTGCAAGATGATCGACCTCGGAACCTGGGCCTCCGAGGGGTACCGGATTCCCGGTGAAAAGGCCCCGGATGCCGCAGACGAGGACGAGGACGAGCAGTAGTTCCCGGTTCCCGTTATATCAGCTGCTTAGCCATAGCCATGCAATGACAGCTTAAAAAGGAGACTTCATGTCACAAGTACGTCTGCGTTTCGCGCCGAGCCCGACCGGCTTTCTCCACGTGGGGGGGGCGCGCACCGCGCTATTCAACTGGCTTCTGGCCAGGAAGCAGCAGGGCAAGTTCATCCTGAGGATCGAGGATACCGACGTCGCGCGTTCCACGCAGGAGTCGGTGGACGCCATCCTTGAGGGGATGAGCTGGCTGGGGCTCGACTGGGACGAGGGGCCCTTCTACCAGTCCGACAATTTCCCGCTCTACAAGGAGTACGTGCAGAAGCTCCTGGAGACCGGGAAGGCTTACAAGTGCTACTGCAGCGCCGAGGATCTGGACGCCAAGCGCGAGAAGGCGCTCAAGGAGGGGGGGAAGCCGAAGTACGACGGCACCTGCCGGGAACTTCCGCTCCAGCCCGATGACGGCAGGCCCTACGTGGTCCGTTTCAAGGCGCCGCAGCAGGGGACGACCTGCTGGAACGACCTGATCAAGGGGAAGATCTCCTTCGAGAACAGCGAGCTGGACGATCTGATCATCCAGCGCACCGACGGCACGCCGACCTACAACTTCGTCGTCGTCATCGACGACGCCACCATGGGGATCACCACGGTGATCCGCGGCGACGACCACGTCAACAACACGCCGCGCCAGATACTGCTCTACGAAGCGCTGGGCTCCCGGGTCCCCAGTTTCGCCCACGTTCCGATGATCCTCGGCGCCGACAAGGCGAGGCTCTCCAAGCGCCACGGCGCAACCTCCGTCATGGCCTACCGCGACATGGGATTTCTCCCCGAGGCGATGGTCAACTACCTGGTCCGTCTCGGCTGGAGTTGCGGCGACGAGGAGATCTTCTCGCTTGAGGAGTTGATCCAGAAGTTCTCCATCGAGAACGTCGGCAGGTCCGCCGGCGTCTTCAATCCGGACAAGCTCCTCTGGTTGAACGCGCACTACATCAAGAACGGAGACCCCGTGCGCCTGGCCGGGCTCCTGACCCCCTTTCTCAAGGAGCGCGGGGTCGATCCTGAGGGGGGACCCGACCTGGTCGCCGTCGTGAAGACCCTGCAGGAGAGGGCCAAGACCATGCTTGAGCTGGCCGACGGCGCGCTCTTCTACTACCGGGCCGATTTCGCCTACGACGAGAAGGGTGCTGCCAAGTTTTTCAACCCGGAAACCCCGGCGCTCCTCTCGGGGCTGATGGAAAGACTCGAGGCGCTGGGAAGCTTCGGCCTGGAAGCGATCGAGGCGCTCTTCAAGGAGATCTGCGAGGAGAAGGGGATCAAGCTGGGGCAGATCGGACCGGCGGTAAGGCTCGCGCTCTCGGGAACCACCGCCTCTCCCGGGATCTACGAGATGATCCAGGTGCTCGGCAAGGAGGAGACCCGGAAGCGGCTGGAACGGGCCATCGCCCAGATCGGGCGCTGAATTGAAGCAAAGAGGGGGGCGAAAGCCCCCTTCTTTTTGGGCTGCATAAAGAGAGGAGGCGGGCGAGGCCCCCTTCTCTTTTTTGCCTGAAAAAAAGAGGCCTGCAGGCGGTTGAACCGCGCTGCAGGCCATGGCATTGCATAAAGGTTAAAAAGGTTGTTAGGCGTGGATCGCGCTCACCGGGCAGGTGTCTACGCATGCGCCGCAATCGATGCAGGTGTCTGCAGCGATTACCCTCTTGTCGCCGGCCTCGCTGATCGAGTTGACCGGGCAGGAATCGTCACAGGCGCCGCAGTTGATGCATTCGTCGGTAATGGTATGTGCCAAAGTATTCACCTCCTTCTTTTTTAATTTAGCTATTTACCTAGCGTTTATTTTCCCAGGAAAATTAGCATAACCGCCGGAAAAAGTCCACCATAAAGCTTGTGAACTTTCAGAGCTGTTTACGGAGAAAATTCTTGAACTGTCGGCGACTCTACTGTATATATAAAAAAAGGTTCTATTTGTGATCGATTTGTCATGGGTGGGTATTACCTATTTTTACTGGCAAACCACATTTTAACGGAGGTTTTTGATAGATGGATATACTGGCGCTTAACTGCGGGAGTTCTTCGGTAAAATACCAGTTGTTTGACTGGGACAAAAAAGTGGTGGTTGCCAAGGGTATGGTGGAGCGCGTGGTGATCGGCGATTCCTTCATACTGCACGAAGTTCCGGGACGCGAAACCTATCGCGAAGACTCGGACTGTCCCGATCATAAGTGCGCCGTCGACCTGATTCTGCGCACCTTGACCTCCCCGGAGAACGGTGTGCTCAAGGACATCAAGCAGATCTCCGCGGTGGGGCACCGGGTGGTGCACGGCGGCGAGCGCTTCACCAAGTCGGTGCTGATCGATGCCGACGTGCTCGATGCCGTGACCGAGGTGCAGCACCTGGCTCCCCTGCACAATCCCCCCAACATAGCAGGCATAGAAGGGGCCATTGCCGTGCTCCCCGGTGTTCCGCAGATCGCCATTTTCGATACGGCGTTTCATCAGACCATGCCGGAACACGCCTTTCTCTACCCGCTTCCCTTCGAGTGGTACGAGAAGTACGGCGTCAGGCGCTACGGCTTCCACGGCACTTCCCATCTCTACGTCTCCAAGCGTGTGGCCGCCATCCTGGGCAAGCCTGCCGCCGAGTGCAACGTGATCACCATGCACATCGGCAACGGCGTATCGCACTGCGCCATCAAGAACGGCATCTCGATCGACACCAGCATGGGGCTCACTCCTCTGGAGGGGGCCATGATGGGAACCCGTTGCGGGGATATCGACCCCGCCATCCCCGCCTTCATGATGCAAAAGGACAACCTCTCGGCGAAAGAGATCGACAGCATACTGAACAAGAAGAGCGGCGTCATCGGCATCACCGGGCGCTTCACCGACCGGCGCGACGTCATTGAGCACGCCCTGGCGGGCGACAGGCTCTGCACGCTGGCGCTCGACATCGAGGCGTACCGCCTGAAGAAGTATATCGGGACCTACATGGCCGTGATCGGCAAGCTCGATGCGGTGGTCTTCACCGCCGGAGTGGGCGAGATGGGGGCGCCGATCAGGGCGCGCGCCATCGAGGGTCTGGATCACCTGGGGATCATCCTGGATCCGGAGAGAAACGCCTCGGCCATGACCCGCAAGCGGGAGACGCTGATCACGACCGACGACTCGCCGGTCAAGGTCTACGTGATACCGACCGACGAGGAGCTGGTCTTCACCGAGGACGTGGCGGCCATTCTGGACGGCAGTTACACCGACCACATGAATTTCGAGTACAGCTTCTCGAAGCCGGAGTTCGTCAGGAAGTAGAGAAAAGCCGGCAGTCAGCAGGAAGTACAAAGGCCGGCGGGGTGAACCCCGCCGGCCTTTGTCGTTTGTGATTTTTTAAACCGAAGCCAGCTACTCTGCTAACTCTCCTCCCCCCGGAGGGGGGAGGCCGGGAGGGGGGAAACTGCAGCTTCTTTGAAGAACCCGCCGGGTTCCCCCTCCCTAGCCCTCCCCCTCCGGGGGAGGGGAGTATCGGAACTTTGCCAGACTGCCTTTACCCCTGGGCCTGCACCGCGGTGATCGCGGTCACGTCTATGATGTCCTGGATCGAGCAGCCGCGGGAGAGGTCGTTCACAGGCTTGGCCAGGCCCTGGATGACCGGACCGATCGCCTTGGCGCCGGCCAGTCGCTCGACCAGCTTGTAGGCGATGTTGCCGGCGTCCAGGGTCGGGAAGATCAGCACGTTGGCGCGTCCGGCGACCGGGCTCCCCGGGGCCTTCTTCCCCCCCACCGCGGGGATCAGGGCCGCGTCCGCCTGGAGCTCGCCGTCGATGCTCAGTTCGGGATCCATCGCCCTGGCGATTTCCAGCGCCTTCAGCACCTTGTCGGCGTCCGGGTGGCTCGCGCTCCCTTTGGTGGAGAAGGAGAGCATGGCGACCCTTGCCGGTACGTCGAGAAACGCCTTGCAGTTCCTCGCCGTGGCGATGGCGATTTCCGCCAGCGCCTGGGCGTCCGGATTGGGATTGACCGCGCAGTCGGCGAAGAGGATCACCCCGTCCTCGCCGAAGTTGGGGGTCTTGGTCGACATCAGGAAGAAGGACGATACCGTTTTGATGCCGGGAGCCGGACCGACCGTCTGGAAGGCGGCACGCAGCACGTCGCCGGTGGTGCCGGTTGCACCGGCTACCTGGCCGTCGGCATCGCCCTCGCGCACCATCATGCCGGCGAAATAGAGGTGGTCGGGGGCGCAGAGAAGTTCCCGTGCCTGCTGGCTGGTGAGTCCCTTGGACTTGCGCAGCTCCACGAGCTTCTCGATATAGCCGGCAAGTTTCGGCGAGCAGGCCGGCTCGATGATCTCCACCTCTCCCAGGTGTATCCCCTTGGCGCTGGCTGTGGCTTGCAGCACTTCAGGATTGCCCAGCAGTATCACCTTTGCCAAACCCTGTTCGACAATATTCTGTGCAGCAAAAAGCATCCTCTCGTCGTAGCTTTCCGGCAGCACAATGGTCTTGGTATGTGTACGCGCCTTTTCCTTTATCAGCTCAACTAACGGCATGATGATCCTCCCCATGATTGAATTAAAACCGTGTTACGTATATAACCCAGCTGGCCGGTTCGGTCAAACAAAAACCTGATTATTGCTAATTTTCAGCTGATAAACTCCCTCCCCTTCAAGGGGAGGGTTGGGGTGGGGATGGGGTAGCTCCGGCGCCAAAAACACCCCCATCCCCCCCC
>DNRQ01000018.1:2558-11228 GCA_003499925.1 Geobacter sp. | reverse complement strand
CTCGGTCATGAAGCTCTGGCAAAATCTCATCACCTCGTCATCGGACTTCCCTTTGGGGTCGAAGTCGGATCCGCCTTTGCCGCCGCCGATCGGCATGCCGGTCAGTGAGTTCTTGAAGATCTGCTCGAAGCCCAGGAACTTGATGATTCCAAGGTACACGGAGGGGTGAAATCTGAGGCCCCCCTTGTAGGGACCGAGGGAGCTGTTGAATTCCACCCGGAAGCCCCGGTTGATCTGGACTTCTCCCTTGTCGTCCTGCCAGGGCACCCTGAAAATGATCTGACGCTCCGGCTCGCAGATGCGCTGGATGATCTTGCGATCGGCGAATTCCGGGTGTTTTACCAGCACCGGCCCCAAGCTTTCCAGTACTTCCAGAACGGCCTGGTGGAACTCCGTTTCACCCTGGTTGCGCTTTACGACGTCTTGGTAGATGCTCTGAATCTTCTCGTCCATCTGTGGCATTGGGTAAGCCTCCTTTCATAATAAATGCAGTGCCTATTCTTTAGCCTAAATGGATCTGGATTGCAAACAAAATAGGCAGCTCCGGAGGGGGGGGTGCTTAAATAGCATGCAAATGCCTGATTGATGGGCAGCTATGCAGGGGTGAGGAAGGGGCTCTGGGGCGGCCGGACCGTGATGCGGAGGAAAAGCTGAAAATTCGGGCAATGGCTGCCGCTAAGGCGTAGGGTGGGCCGCGCCCACCGAACCGCATCCTGATGGTGGGCAGGGCCCACCCTGCCGATCTAGGTGATGGTGGCGACAGGGGGAGTATCGGAGGGCTCCCTCAGCGGCGTCCTGTCCTTGAGCGCGCATATCCGGATACCTCCCTTCCCCTCCAACGGGCAGACGTTCTCGCAGATCCCGCAGCCGTTGCAGAGCTCGTCCACGACGTATGGCTGCTTCACGCGCACCCGGCTCCCGTCGAATCCGATTAGCTCCACAGTTTCCGACCGGATCGCCTTCTGGGGAATCGGGCAGTGCTCCTCGCAAACGATGCAGTCGGTCCGCTTGGCGAAGGGGATGCAGTGATTCTTGTCCAGGACCGCCTTGCCGATCACCTCCCGCTGCTTCGCTGAGGCGGCGAGGTCCGGAATGGCTCCCGTCGGGCAGACCTGGCCGCAGAGGGTGCAGTTATACTCGCAGTAGCCCAGACGCGGCATGAGCATCGGCGTATAGATCCCCTCGACCCCCGCCTGCAGGAATGCCGGATAGAGGGCGCTCCGCAGACAGAGCTTCATACATTCGCCGCAGCGGACGCACTTTTTCAGGAATTCCTTTTCGCTTCGCACACCCGGCGGGCGCAGCAGCAGAGCCTGCTGTTCCGGATCCCGGAAACGGAAGGTCCTGGCGACCACGAAGCCGGAGAGGAGCCCTCCCAACAATACCCGCCGCTCCATCATCGCCCCTTGGCTGAGGCGGTAGTTTCTGAATCTGAAACTGAAGCGGGCCCGTTTCGAGGGGCAGTTTGACGCGCACTCCATGCAGAGGATGCATTCCTCGGTCTGCAGCAGCTCCTGGTCGAACGACGTGGGGCAGAGCTCCCGACACCCCCGGCAGTCGGGACAGAGCTTGGCCGGGACGCGCCGCAGGGGGCCGAGACGTGAAACCAGCCCCAGCAGCGTCCCCAAGGGACAGAGCCGGCGGCACCAGCTCCGCCTTTCGTAGCGCTCCAGGAAAAGGATCAGGAAAAAGAGCAGGGCCGAGAGGAAGGCCAGGGGGTAGAGCGTCTCCCGGAAGGGGAGGAGGTAGTCACGCAGCAGGTGGTACCCCGGATCGAGAAGGTCACGCCGGTCGCCGATCATGCCGTAGAGCGACTTCCAGCCGCCGCGGACCGTCTCGCCCAGAAGCGGATGGAAGAAGAAGGTCAGGGCGCGCAGCAGCAGTGCTATGGGGTCCAGAACTCCCGCCAGGTTGACCTGGAAAAGCGCTGCCGCAAGGAGCGGGAGGAGGAGCCAGTATTTCAGGTTCCCCTGCAGCGCCCTGAGCGGCCCAACTTTGCGGATCTTTCCGGTCGCGAGGTCGAGGATGGTCCCCAGGGGACAGATCCATCCGCAGAAAAACCTCCCCGGGAAGAGCGCCAGGACCAGCATCAGAAGCCCCGGCAGCAGCAGCGGCACATACTCCCTTGCGGCCAGCATGGTGCTCGCGGCGGTGAGCGGGTTGGCCCGGAAGAAGCCGTTGACAGCGGCGGCGATCCGGTCGCTCCCCCGGTATTCGGTCATCAGGAACGAGACGAGGAAGAGGGCCAGGAAAAAGAGCTGCGATACCCGGGCAGAGGTGATCTTTTTCACTGGCACTGGAACCCTTTGTCGCCCGCCGGGCTGGAATTGATCGGCTTAGGCATGGACGATCCTCATCTTCTCCAGGTTCATCTCCCCGAGCCCGCGCCGGTAGGCGGTCCGGGTGACGGCGATGTCGGAGGGTTTGAGGCCGAAAAGGGTGGTGGCGTAGGCGTCGGCAGCAACGATATCGGTGGAGGCGATGATCTTGTTCAGGACCCTTACATCGGCAAGGCTGCCTCCCTGCGGGCCGTGCGCCGTCAGGATACGGGTAGCGTCGATGATGGTCAGATGGCTCTTGAAGACGGCGTTGACGTCGGCCAGGGCCTGGTTGATATGCTTGTGGATCGAGCCCCGGTTTCCCCCCATGATCCCCATCACGTTCTTCATCCCCAGCGTCAGGCCGCTCAGGCTGTGGTGTTTTGCCACCGGCAGGTTGATGTAGACATCTGCGGAGAGTGCTTCTCCGTACAGTTCGCACTCCTTGAGCGCCCTTCCGTTCAGGAAAACCTTCCTGTAGCGCTCCTCCTCCAGATGCTTCACTTCAACGTTCGGCATGCCTTTCAATGCCGCTTCGATCCCGCTGTTCCTATAACAGCGCCGCGGGTCGTTGCAGGTCCGGTCAAAGACCTTCACCTTCTTCGCTCCTGACTTGAGGCACTCCTCCACTACCGTCCTGACAACGATAGGGTTGCTGGTGGCAGCGTACTCCGGAGCGCGGTCCCATCCGATGTTCGGCTTCACCACCACGGTCTGGCCCGGCTTGACGAAGCGCTGCATCCCGCCGAGTGCGGCGATGGCCCGACGGGTGGTCTCCGCATGATTGGCTCCTTGTGCAACGGAGACCATGGGGCCCTGCGCTGCCAGCAGCTCGCGCAGCCAGCCGTGCACAAAGAGAGAGCAAAATCCGACCACCTTGATGAATCTCCTTCTGTCCATTGACGCCTCCTGAAGATCCCATATGGTGCAGATAAGCGTTCACTACTCGACAAGTATAGGCTGCGTGACGCCATTATACTTAGCCCCGCCGAGGCGAGTCGAATGCTCATCCTTGTAATAATGGACAAAATGACCAATGATTTCTTTGGAGGCATTATCCGTGCCTTCGATCTTGAAGTAGACAAACCCGGTGATCGGTGTCTGGGTGTTTGTGGAGAGAGCAACATCTCCGACCATGGGTAATTCGACTGTCCGGCCTATGAATTTGGCCTCAAGGTACTGAAAGAGGGCGTCTTTGGCTCCGGGGTCGATCCAGATGAGCTCTCCAATTTTTATGTGTTCCAAGCTGCCATCCATCAACTCCTTCATGGTGGGGACATCGTTTCTGCCTGTCGTGAGGGATGTCCATTGACCTGAAGAACAGCCAGGGACCACAGAACCGTAAGGACCCCCAATTCGAACCTGGGTTGGAGGATTAGGCATCGGATCCTGTGAAAAATAATTCTCTACCATACACTTGGTAACAGCCACCGGAAAGATGCCTTTGCCGGATTGAGGATATCCTATTGCCGCCGTCGCTGTAGCTTCGGGGGTAAATTGATCCCATCCCAAGAGCTTGGCGAAGAATGTAGGGACCGGTTTACGGACCTTCACCTGAATTGCGGGGACGTCTTGGATCAAACATGTTTCCGATGCCGGACAACCTGCGCTCGAAGTGCATGGGGCCCCGGATGCCGAAGGGGCCCCCGATACAGAGCATTTACCTGTAGGCGTAGTCAACGCCTGCAAGCCCAGGGGATCCTGTTCAAGGTTCCAGTAGCCGCTCTCGATACTGACGATGTTGGTATCGGCCAGGTAAGCACCGGCGACCTTGTTCTCCTTGGCAAAAGCTTTCGCTGATGCCTCTGCTTTGACGAAATTAGGGGAAGGGAATGTCGGTGGGGGGGTGGACGAATTGACAGGGTACAAGCTTCCCGCTCCGGCCAAGGCACTGGCATCAGCTGCACTTTGCAGTTGCCCTTTGACCCCATACATGAAACCTACGTCTAATGCCAATGCTACCAAGCCAAGAATGGCAAATAATGCGAGTGCAATAAAAACAATGACTACGCCGGTTTTGTTAGCAATGAGTTCTACCAGGGCAGGATTTTTCATAGGATTGACTACTCCTTCGGTCGATCTGGGAACTGAGGAGCGTTCTGTTTCGAGGGTTGTGGCAAAAACGAAAGCAACCGTGAGCTGATCCCGCTGGATTCAAACGCTATGCCGGGTGCCCCTCCAATCTATTGATCACTGGTATGGTGAAAAAGCGGTGGTTGAATGCAGTTGAGTAGTAAAAGAGGTCAGGAACAGGCTTTGGTAGGTGTAGATCACCTCGAAGACGTAGACCGAGGTCCCTTCTGCAACCGGTACAGTTGCCACTACTCCGGCAACATTACTCTGGTTGATCTGGCTGCAGGGACCACTCTGGTTTCCGCGCCAGGCCTCCTGGTTTGATATGCGAACACCACCGGTAAGGTTTACTTCCGTTACGTACATCATGCCGTTTTGGTCCATTGCCAGCGGCTGGGCCGTTGCCGCCAGAGAGTTCATGATTTCCTGGGCGGATATCGAGGAGCGCGCGGTGCGCAGCGCCAGGTTGGCACCTTCCCGACTCATATTCACGATGGCATTTTTGGCTCTGATGGCGCGCGAGACATCATAGACGCCCAAGGCCAGTACCAACAGAAATGGCAGCATTAAGGCAAGTTCGACCACGCTTTGTCCCGCGTCTCTACCCATTTTGGTGGAAATCCTAAGTTCCATTAAAGCCCCCAAGGCTCGTTTTTCATCGTTGCCCGGACGGTGAATGTATACGTGTTGCCAGGGAAGAAGGGCCTAAGTATCGGAGTCAATAAAGGCCAGGCGTAGTTCAGACTCACGATGATTATTTCGTCGGGCTTTCCGGTATCGCCAACTGGCCTGCCCGTGTAATTGGAATAGCTGCCGACATCGGCCGGGGTGAGAACACTGACCTTCGGTTCTTTGCCTTGGGGATTGGCGTTCTTATCGTACAGGCCGTTGGAACGCTCCTTGATTTTATTTATCAAGGCAGTTCTGCGACCGGCACTTTCACCCCCTTGGCCGGTGATCGCGTAACGTGCCCCTTCACGCACCGCACTTTGCATGGTCAGGTTTACGTAGAACATCACCGCCATGTCGATCAGGGCGAACAACATGGCGAACAGCAGGAGAGCCACCAGTGCGAATTCTACCGTTGTCTGTCCTTTTTTGTTCATAACCGTTCCCTGCCGAGTTAAATTAGAAATTTGTAACTCCCAAATTTTAAATCCTCCGCTTGGAATGTCAATGCGGAGGGGCGCGAGGCACCGCATGCAGGCGCCCGGGAAAGCAACTGGTCCGTACCCGGTTCCGACCGGGCACCGGCCCGCTCGCATCCCGAATGTCGACGGAAATGCCATACAATGGGGTAGGGGAGAGGGCTGCCCCCCACCACCCCCACTGCCATTAAGTTACCTGATTAGCGTCAATCTTCCGCTGAAAGACCCCCTCCCCTTCAAGGGAGAGGGGGCTTTTGCGGCGTGCGGGAAATTAGCACTGACCTTAACTGAATGGCAGTGCTCCCTACCCCTCCCCCTCCGGGGGAGGGGACTTCTCGGACACTGAAAATAGCTTTCTGTAAGCAGTAATCTCCCGCAGTATCTCGCGCAACTCGAATAGTACTGACGCTTAGGACAGTTCACGCGGAGCGGTTACCAGACCCATCCCCCGGTCGGCAAAATCTACGTCGGGAGCAAAAACGTTGGTTCTTGAACTGGCCAGCAGTTTGGCCATCACCGCGGTGGCGTTAGCGTTGAGCGCCGATTTCCGCAGCGCGTCCCACCACAGGGCTGCGACGCCGGCCACGTGAGGGCAGGCCATGCTGGTGCCGCTCAGCGAACGGAGACCCCCTCCCAGCTTGGCCGAGAGGATGCCGACCCCCGGGGCGCTGACCTGTGGGAATGTGTTGGAGAAACTCGCTACCTGCAAACCGTTTTGCACTTTTTGAAGCGCGCCCACTGAAATGACCCCTTCCGCTGCCGCGGGGATAGATGCCGCGATTTCGAAATCCGGGTGGACGTCGCGCTGGCTCTCGTTGCCGGCGGCGGCCACTATCACCGTCCCCTGGGTAAACGCAGCCTGGCTGGCAACCATCTCCATCAGCGCATCGAACATCCTCAGATTGCCCCGGTACGCTTCCAGGGCGGAGGAGGTGGCCAATTCGATCGGCCACCCCTGGTCGGACAGCAATTTAACCAGGCCCGGGAAGTCGAAGCCAAGTGACATGGAGACAACATCGGCTCCCTGAGATACCGCCCACTGGATCCCCTGAAAGATCATCTCCGAGCTCCCGCTTCCTGTGTCGTCCAGCACCTTTCCGATCAGGGCGCGCTTGACCCCCGGGGCGATCCCGATCCTGATGCCGTCTACGTCGCGACCGACGATGGTCCCCATGCAGTGGGTACCGTGCCCTTGGCGGTCGCCGTCTCCGGATCCGGAAAAGTCTTTCTGCACGAAGCTCACTCCGGCGAAGGCGCGGTGCGAAGCGTCGACTCCCGTGTCGAGCACGCAGACGGTCACACCTTCACCGCTGAAAGGGCAATCTTTGGCCCCAACGGCCTCGATGCCCCAGGCT
This sequence comes from Geobacter sp., assembly GCA_003499925.1. Classification (GTDB taxonomy): domain Bacteria; phylum Desulfobacterota; class Desulfuromonadia; order Geobacterales; family Geobacteraceae; genus Geomonas. Next base: position 4,334 of record DNRQ01000018.1, on the reverse strand, counting down.
TCGGTAGTCCTGGAAGGGATCTGCGCGTCGAAGGGCTTGATCAGTTTGGTGGGCATGCGGGGAGTCACCGCCAATACGGTGGGGTCCTGGCTCACCTCCTGGACAGCGTTGACACTGAGGCGCTCCACTGTGATTTCAGGTTCCATCGGTACGACGGCCATCGCTCGCGGCCGTGCAGCTCGGAAACTGAAAGGTTCAGAAGTTCCAACAGCGCTGAGGTTTCGAAGAATCACGTAGTTATTCATGCATTACCTCCGTTTTGGTTGCCTGGCGGATGAGTGTCAGATGAAGGGACACCGATAAGTTTTAGCATGAATATGAATTTATTCAAATGTGCGGCTGCGGGTGGGTCGGGGAGCTCTCCGCGAACCGGTGCAAAAAAACACCCATCCTGACCTCCCCCTGACCCTTCAGCCGTAGCCTTGGCGAAGGCTGAAGGGGAGGGAGTGAACAGGGGAAGATCAGCGCTAATCAAATAAATTGTGGCCGCTGTTCAGCACCTCACTCGTTCTCCCGCTCCCTCAACAGCGCCGAGACGGCGCGCCACAAGCGGTACTTGTCGATGATACGAGGCTCCAGGTCTACATGCTGCAGCCCGTACACCAAGTAGAGCCGCACCAGGCCGTGCGGCAAGGCCTTGGCGAGGGCGACGCTTTCGCTGTACGGGATGATGTCGTCATCGTAGCCGTGCACCAGGATCATGCGCGCCTTGAGCCGGGTCAGATCGCGCTCGGCCACGTTAAGCGCCCCGATCTCCCGGCGTATCGGGTCGGGGAGGCGGTCCATGAGAGAAAGGGCTCGGGCGCGATCACGGTTATCGATGAAGTCGTAAAAGCGCCTCCCCTCCGGAGTAAGGCGGGCCGCCAGATCCTGTAGCGGAGCGTTCAGGTCGGCAAGCTTTCGATAAGCGGCCTCCTGAAAAAGACGCCTGTCGCCGGGGTTGGAGAGGCGGCCCACATTGCTCAGCACAAAGACCCATTTGCCGTAACTGTTGGGCTCCATGTGGCGCCAGCGGCCTCCCTGGAGATAATCCCCGGTGGTGAAAAAGATGAGCACATCCTTGAGGTTGTGGTAGCCACCAACCGCCATCATGAACCTGACCCGGCCAGCCAGGCGCGGCTCCAGTGCGGCGAGTATTGCCGGGCCGGTGGCGTAGCTGAAGGAAAAGATTCCCGCCCTCCCTCCCGGCGCGAGATCGCTGCGCGCCAGCAGCCAGGCGAAGGCATCGGCGGTCTCGGCAATATCGCCGCTGCCGACCCGCAGCGAGCGAAACCCCAGCAGATCCGGCACCATCACTGCGAAACGCGCCCGGGCCAGGCTGTTGGCGAAGGCCTGCAAACGGGGGTCGTCCTTCCCGGTTTCGGCAGCCCCCGGAAGGAGCAGTATGCCCGCCAGCGGCTTTTGCTCCGGCAGATACAGGTCCCCGACCACCGATCGCCCGGCGGAAGGAAAGGTCACCGTCGTTCGCCTCGGCTGGGCGGTAACCGACTTGAGACGGGTCGGAGCGGTACCGGCCGCGATATCCGTGATCACCAGGGCCGCCTCGTACTCGCGCCGCGGGTCGCAGGCGCTGAAAAGCAAGAGCAGCGAAAGCAGCGTGAAAAGCGCGATAGTGACCAGGGCGCGCCGCTGTGAGTAAGAGTGACTGGAAATGACGTCGGTCGGCTTCAAGACATACCCCCCACAGGTAAGAGGTTCGCATATCTGCAGATTGTTAGCACTTCTCTGAGTAAGTTCAGCCTGTATCCTCCACGTCCCCTCCCCTTCAAGGGGCAC
>DNRQ01000018.1:0-2523 GCA_003499925.1 Geobacter sp. | reverse complement strand
TGAAGGGGGAGGGACCTGAACAGCGGAAGATCAGCGCTAGTCAGGTTTTCAAAAGGGGGAGTGCTCAGGGCTGATTCAGTAAAGATGTTAGCGTTGATCGGGGATTTTGCCATTCATGCAGCGGGGAAACAGTTACTTCTGGAAGCCGCTTCCTATGGCGGAGAAGGGGAGTGAGAGGCCGAGTTCAGGCACCTGGCGGGCCACCCAGGCGGTGAAGGTGTTGCTGTTGGGGCCGGGGAAGGCCTTGTAACTGTCGGGCCAGGGATAGGACCTGGCGGCCTTGTCGACCGCGACGATCAGGCCATCGACACCCTTCCCCCTGTGTTCCACTAACAGGCGCGGCTTTTCCCCGAACCAGTAGCGGTCCGGCAGGTCTTTTTCGATGCGGATCACCGGCAAGCCACGATACAGCCGCCAGCCGATGACTTCATACACGGTGTAGGAAGGCTCGTCGACGTTTTTCGCCGCTATCCAGGTATGGATGGCGAACCAGCCGCGCCAGCCCCAGGTCGGTGCTCCGTAAACCTGCAGCACCGCTTCCCTGGTCACCTTGGGGTCGGGCGCGATCCCGGCAGGTTCCCGGCTCGCCGTTCGCCAGTCCTTGCCGGCGCAGCCCGAAATGAACAGCAGAAATAATCCCAGCCTCAGCGTTCTCAATACGTCCTCCGGAAAAGGGTTCGGCTCAGCTCAATTATTTTCCGATCCGGGTTCCGGAGTCAAATCAATTGTGAAATGTGCAGGCTTGCAGGGAGATGGATCCGGGCTGGTTTGCTTTCAGCCGAAGATGCGGTTTTCCTGCTCCCGGACCCTGATGAAGGTGGTCCGCTTGGTCAACTCCTTCAGCACCGAGGCGCCGACGTAGGTGCAGGCGGAGCGCACGCCGCCGAGGATGTCCCTGACGGTATCGTCGATGGGGCCGCGGAAGGGGACTTCGACCGTCTTTCCCTCGGAGGCGCGGTACGATGCGACTCCCCCCGAATGCTTGTCCATCGCGGTGGTGGAACTCATGCCGTAGAACAGCTTGAACTGCCTCCCGTCGCGCTCGACGATCTGTCCGCCGCATTCGGAATGCCCCGCGAACATCCCCCCCAGCATGACGAAATCAGCCCCTCCCCCGAACGCCTTGGCGACGTCCCCGGGGCAGGAGCAGCCGCCGTCGGAGATGATCCTGCCACCCAGGCCGTGTGCCGCGTCTGCGCACTCGATCACAGCGGACAGCTGTGGATAGCCGACCCCTGCCTTCACTCGCGTGGTGCAGACCGAGCCGGGACCGATGCCGACCTTGACGATGTCGGCCCCCGAGAGGAGGAGTTCCTCCACCATCTCGCCGGTCACCACGTTTCCTGCCACGATGGTTTTTTCGGCAAATGCCTCGCGCACCCTGTGGACAAACTCGACGAAGCTCTCCGAGTAGCCGTTGGCGACATCGATGCAGATAAAATCGAGCTTGGGGTGGTTGCTCAAGATGTCGGTCAGTTTGCTGAAATCGGCATCCGAGGTGCCGGTGCTGACCATGATCCGGGGATAGATGTCGTCTGTTCTCTGCGAGAGATAGGCATCCCACTCTGCTACCGAGTAATGCTTGTGGATTGCGGTCAGCATGCCGTGGCTGGCGAGGCGGTCGGCGACCTGGAAGGTGCCGGTCGTGTCCATGTTGGCGGCGATCACCGGAACACCGGTCCATTCGTGCTTACTGTGCAGGAACTTGAAGTGCCTCTGCAGGTCGACTTGCGAGCGGCTTTTCAGATTCGATCTTTTCGGCCTGATCAGCACATCGCCAAATCCCAGTTTCAGGTCATTCTCCACGAACATCGGCAATCTCCTGTAGTAATGCTTCAGCTGACTCCAGACGTTGTCATCCGGTTTCCCGATCAGCGCTGACCTTCCTCTGCTCCCCCATCCCCACCCCGACCCTCCCCTTGAAGGGGAGGGAGTTAGCGGAGGATCGGCGCTGGGCAGGTTAAGCAGCGTCTGGGTTCGCGTTGCATTTGTTCCCCCGAACCGTCGAGCGAGGGGGTTCTCCGGCCAGTAGAGAGAGTATCCGAAAACGTGCACTGTTCAAGGCGGAGCGCCTTTATCCGTCAAGAAGCTCCCTTTACGACCTATAAGTCGTGTGCTAGAGTGCCGGCGGGGGTAACGACACAATGCACGAGCAGAACCGGCTGCGCCGCCAGCGCTGGCTGATCTTTTTCATCCTGGCCCTGATCTATATACTGGTCTACTTCTACCGCGTATCGCTGGCGGTCGTGGCTGCCGACATCTCGCGCGACCTCAACCTCACGCCTGCCCAGCTCGGCTCGCTCTCCAGCATCCTGTTCTACGTCTATGCCGCAGCCCAGATCCCGCTCGGTCCGATGATCGACCGGCTGGGGAGCCGGGTGGTGATCAGCGGTTGCGGCGTTTTGACGGCAATCGGGGGCATATGCTTCTCCCAAGCCGGGAGCATGGGCGAAGCGATGGCCGCGCGCGTGCTGATAGGGGTGGGGACCTCGGCCGTGTTGATGGCCACCTTCACCATCTTCA
>DNRQ01000022.1:2370-2996 GCA_003499925.1 Geobacter sp. | reverse complement strand
CCATCGGCGGCGGCGTCGGCAACTACCTTAGCTACGGCGACTTTCCCGACCCCCTGAGCGGCAAGCCCTGGCTCCCCCCCGGCATCGTCATGAAAAAGGAGCTGACCCGGCTCCTGCCGGTGGACCATAACAAGGTCACGGAGTACGTGGACCATTCCTGGTACGAGTATTCAAAGGGGCCCGGGAAGGGGCTGCACCCCTTCGAGGGGGAATCGCAGGCGAAGTATACCGGGCCCAAGCCCCCCTACAAGAACCTCGACACCGACGGGAAATACTCCTGGGTCAAGGCGCCCCGCTACGAGGAGCAGCCGATGGAGGTGGGACCTTTGGCGCGGCTTCTGGTCGGCTACGGTGCGGGGCACAAGCAGGTGCAGGATGCGGTGAACGGCGTCCTCGGCAAGCTGAACGTGGGACCGGAGGCACTCTTCTCCACCCTGGGCCGTACCGCCGCCCGCGGCATCGAATGCCTGCTGATCTCCCGGGAAACGCCCAAGTGGCTCGACCAGCTGATCGACAATATCGGCAGGGGGGATCACTCCGCCCACAACGGGGAGAAGTGGGATCCGGCAAGCTGGCCCGACGAGGCCGCAGGGTACGGGTGGCACGAGGCGCCGCGCGGTGCGCTG
>DNRQ01000022.1:2198-2355 GCA_003499925.1 Geobacter sp. | reverse complement strand
CGATCCCTGCCTGGCCTGCGCGGTTCACCTGCTGGATGCCGGCGGAAACGAGACGCTGAAGGTCAAAGTCGTCTAGACTAAGCTAGAGCCTCCCCCCTCTCCCTCCGGGCCTGCCCCGCTGGTGCGCTACGGCGCGTAAGCGGGAGAGGGGCAGGGG
>DNRQ01000022.1:1577-2184 GCA_003499925.1 Geobacter sp. | reverse complement strand
TAATGTGACAAAGTAGAACTAAGCACAGGAGTAATGGGACTTAAGTGCAACGTCGGCCGGGAGGTGAGCCATGGCAAACCTGTACGAGAAGTACGTCTGGGAAATACCGGTGCGCGTCAGCCACTGGGTGAACTTCCTCGCCATCATCGTCCTCTCCGTGACCGGCATCTACATCGGCGCCCCGAAGACCCTGGCGCTGCAGCCGGCCCAGTACGTCATGGGGTGGACCAGGTTCGTCCACTTCGTGGCGGGATATGTCTTCACCGTCAGCTTCCTCGCCCGCCTCTACTGGATGTTCGCGGGGAACAGGTACGCCCGCTGGCCCGAGTTCGTCCCCTTCATCAACCAGGCGGGGCGGCGCAACATGTGGCAGACCCTCAGGTATTACATCTTCATCGACAAGAGCATCCCGCACCCGGCAGGACACAACGCCCTGGCCGGGGCCACCTACACCCTGGTGTTCCTGCTATACCTGGTGATGATCTGCACCGGCTTCGCCCTCTATAGCGAGCACGCCCCCTTCTCCTTCATGCACACGCTGACCGGCTGGCTCTTTTTGCTCTTCAGCAACCAGGGAATACGGCTCACCCACCACATGGTGATGTGG
>DNRQ01000022.1:0-1463 GCA_003499925.1 Geobacter sp. | reverse complement strand
TGCGAGCTTTTCACCCTCTCCCCTGCCCTCCCCCATCAAAGGGGAGGGGCGGTTACTTCGTGCCGGGATCTAGCAGTGATACCTTTGTTTGGGATATAGCTCCGGATTTTTTGCGTATTTTGCGACTGTTTTTGTGGCCAGATGCCTATTGGAGGGTCCGCCATGTCGATTCTGGTACTGGGGATAGGAAATCTGATCATGTCGGACGACGGCATCGGCGTAAAGGTGGTGCAGCTGCTGGCGGAGCGTTTCGTCTTTCCCCCGGAAGTGACCGTACTAGACGGCGGCACCCTCGGACTGGACCTGTTGCCGCGGCTGGAGGGGGTTGAGAGGCTTCTGCTCGTGGATGCGGTGGAGAGCGCAAAGGCGCCGGGCACAGTGGTGAGGCTCTCGGGCGAGGAGGTCCCCACCGCACTCGAGACGAAGATATCCCCTCACCAGATGGGGCTCAAGGACCTGCTGGCGGTAGCCATGCTGCAGGGGTTCGCGCCGCAGGAGATGGTGCTCTGGGGAGTGCAGCCTGCGGCGATCCATCTGGGGACCGAACTGTCGGCAGCCGTAGCCGGGAGGCTGGAGGAGCTGGCAGGTAAAATCCTGGCCGAGCTGGCCGGCTGGGGCGTAACCGCCCTCCCCTGCCGTACACCTTCGCCTGTCTCAGAAGAATCATAAGAACCGTTGACCACTCCGGCTGCAGCTATGCCCTCAACGATCCGGCAGCCTTGTGCAGACCTTGTTCAGCGCCTTGTCAAAGGTCAGCACCGAATTTCCTGCCACTGCGGCTCGCGCCGCCAGGATGCAATCAACTGGATCAAGGGAGGTTTCGGCGAAAAGGGCAAGAGACTGGGTCAAAACTTCTTTGTCTTTATTCTGGATCCCCTTGTACAGGAGGAGGTTGGTAAGGCTTACCGCAATATCGGCGCGGGAAACCCGGTAATATTTCGTCAATATATAAAGGCATTCCACCAGCACAGATTCCGCAACCAGGGCAGTTGCCCTGCCAACTCGAACGTTTTCAAAAAAAGCATCGGCCTCGGCGAATTGCTCTTCAATGTCACGCAGAAGGTAGCGGAGGATAAAATTTGTGTCAGGAAGCGCCGCCGGCTTTTTCATCCGCTACCTCCTGCCAAACCTTGGCCCTGACATCCTCAAAGGGCTCTTTCCCCCTGGCATACCCTGCCAGCGCCCCGGCGACACTCTTTACCGGTCGCAGAACGACTATATCCCCCTGGATCTCCACCTCCACCGTGTCACTTTTCAGAGCCATCCTGGCGGCGCGCGGTATTGTCAGTTGCCCTTTCGAGGTAATTTTTGCGGTGACAGTCATGGCAGGCTCCTTACAGTTTTGCACTTCATTACCTATCACAACAGTAATGCAATAGCAAAGGTGCGTCAATAATAAGTTCAGCGGATACGGGGGGGCGGCCCCATGTTAAGTGAAACTCCTACCTGCTGCTCGCTCCCCC
>DNRQ01000012.1:5649-12704 GCA_003499925.1 Geobacter sp. | reverse complement strand
ACAGCGGAAGATCGGCGCTAATCAGGTCAAGTTAAGCTCAATGCTAATTTCCCGCACGCTGCACAAGCCCCCTCTCCCTTGATGGGAGACGCCGCTCCGAGGGAACCATCCCCCGACAACGCTGCCACTGCCCATATTTTATCCTTGCAAAACCCCCCATGCATGTTAGAAACCTATAATCTTTCTGCCGACAAGGATCGCCTAATGGATTGTGACATCTGCTCGGTTTGCCATAGCCACATTGACTACTCAAAGCTCGATGAAGCCTACCCGCACCTGACCGGCGGTTCGGATCATCTCCCTCCGCAAGGAATGTCGCCATTGGAGGAAGGCATCTATTGGGGGACGATCTGTACGGATTGCGCCAGATCAGCTGAAGCCTGCGCTGACGCTTACGCTGAAACTGAGACGCCGGGAAAGCCGCGCATTCGAATTCTGCCTCCTCCTGCCAACGAGAACCCTGCAGCGACCAATTCATCCCTTGCAAGCAGCACGTCCGAAAGCGTTTAATCCGGCCCGACGCGATGCCAGCCACGCCCCACGCCACCGAAGGAGCAGAAAGCCCGGTCGATCCGGACGGGACCGCTTCGCCTGGCGAAACGGCCATCTTCTTTTGCTGTCTTTTCGTTCTGACCGCAGCCTCGCTCTGGCCGCTATGGACCACCCGCTTTCTCCCCATGCAGGATTACCCCCAACACCTGTTTCTGGCCCATGTCACCTCAACCTACGACCATCCCTCTTTTAACTGGAAGGAGTTCTATCGCGTCGATGTCGGGTTTCGCCCCTACATGCTCTGGTACATCGCCATGGACCTGCTGTCGAAAGTGCTCACTGCCGAAATCGCGGGGAGAATCCTTTTCTCTCTGTACATTCTGCTGCTAGCACTGCTGGCACTGTTTGCCCGGCGCCTGGCCCCCAAAGGTTTTCTCCCTTGGGGCGCACTGCTTCTCTTTCCGTTTGCCTTCAACCAGATGTACTACATGGGCTTTTCCAACTACATCATCTCCCTGCCGATACTTTTTCTGGCGCTGCTGGACCTTGACCGGTTGGCCGAAAATGCCTCCGCCTGCGACATCGCACGTCACCTGATGTATTGCGTCCTGCTGTTTCTGACTCATCCGTACACGGTGCTGGTCTATATCTCCCTTGCCGCCACATCCGCCATGGTTTCCCGGAGCACCCGGTACCAATCGCTGCGCATGCTGATCCCTCCCGGCGCCATGAGCCTGATCTTTGCCACATGGTACCTGGTGCAGCACGGCCCGAGTTCTGCGCCGGCCGGGCTGCCATGGATGGTAAGGTGGTGGCCGCCGAACCTCTCTTTGACCTACTATCTGCTTCAGTTCACCGGGATGCGCTGGACCGGTGGACCCGACTGGATCACCGTCGGGCTCTGGAGCCTGGTTGCCCTCCTGTTCGGAGTCGCCTGGCGCCGCTGTGACAGGAACAACGCCATACTGCGCCGGCTTGTCGCGTTGTACTTCGCGAGCCTGGTCGGGTTCATGTCGCTTCCCTTCTGGATGGGGTATTACGCCTATTTCAACCTTCGCATGGCCCCGGTATCGTACTTCGCATTGTCGCTGCTGCTCTGCCGGATTCCGGTTCCCTCGCGCTGCGGCATGGTGCTGGCGTGCAGCATCCTGGCGCTGGTCGCGGGATCGGTCCAGACCCAAAAATCGGTTGCCCGTGAAACAGAGACCATCCTGCCGGTGCTAGGCGCGGCACGGGCCAATGCGCTCATGCTGTCGCTGATATTTGACGGTGCCTCCGAGGTCATCGATCCCGTCTCCTTCTACCAGATGCACGCCCACGAGCCGGACTACTACCATCTGCTGGTCGGAGGTGGCGCGAGTCCCGATCTGTTCCCAAACGCGATGCTGCCGGTGCAGTACCAGCCCGGGTTGCGTCTCCCCTATCCCGAAACGGTGGCTGACTTCACCTGGACCGATCACGGTGCCTATTATGATTATGTGCTGCTACGCGCAGCGCCGCAGGAGCTCTATCAAGATCTGGCCGTCACCTGCGACCTTGTTGCCAAGGCGGGCTCCTGGGGGCTGTTCCGGAACAAGACGGCGCGCAAGCCCCTGTGACATCGGGCGACGGATTTCCGGAAACCTGCGCCGGCGGAGCGATGCCCGGATTTTGGATCATCCCACCTGCAGCAAATACTGTTCAGCATCGAGCGGGATGATAGAATTGCCATTCAGGGATGCGCAGGGGCGACCGGCGGCCCCCCTGCCGGCGAGACGAGCGAGTCACGACAAGGGTAGCGTTTATCGGGTGATCGGGGACCCGAAGGACCCTTCCCTGGACAACATTCGAGGTGACGGGATGAAAAAAGGAGACGCCGTAGCTTTCAAATTATCCGGTGCCCTCTGCGCCGTAGCCGCCGTCTTTGCCATGGCCCTCTACAGCAGCGGCGAGGCTCCGGTCTCCGCCCGCCGGGTAGCATCGTTTCCGGCATCGATAACCCTGACCCCCGTGGCGCGAGGCTTTGACAATCCAACGACCATCGCCAACGCCGGCGACGGCAGCAACCGCCTCTTCGTACTGGAACAAAAAGGTATCGTCAAGATCGTGCGCAACGGCGTCGTTGCCGCCACCCCCTTTCTCGACATCACCGACATCGTCAAGTCGAAAGGAAGCGAGCAGGGTCTGCTCGGCATCGCCTTTCCCCCAGGCTTTGCCACCAGCCGCGTTTTCTACCTGAATTACACCAACAGCAGCGGCGTCGGCAACACGGTGGTGGCCCGATTCACCGTGAGCGCCGACCCGGACCGGGCCGACCCCGCCTCGCGCAAGGAACTGCTCCGCATCACCCAGCCCTTCGCCAACCACAACGGTGGCCAGCTCGCCTTCGGCCCGGACGGCAACCTCTACATCGGCACCGGTGACGGCGGCAGCGGCGGAGATCCCTTCGGCAACGGCCAGAGGCTCACCACGCTGCTCGGCAAGATACTCCGGATCGACGTCCGCTCCCCCGGCAGCGCCCCCTATCTGATCCCCGCCGGCAACCCCTTCAAAAACGAGATCTGGGCCTATGGACTGCGCAATCCCTGGCGCTTCTCCTTTGACCGGGCAACCGGAGAGCTGTATCTGGCCGACGTGGGGCAAAACGTGGTGGAGGAGATCGATTTCCAGCCTGCCGGGGCCGGTGCCGGAGCAAACTACGGCTGGAATTTCATGGAGGGGAGCAGCTGTTACAGCAGCCCGGGATGCAACAGCAGGCCCGGCCTCACTCTGCCGGTAGCCGAGTACCGGCACGGCAGAGGCGACTGCTCGGTGACCGGAGGGTATGTCTACCGCGGCAGGATCGCGGCACTGCGGGGGATCTATTTCTACGGCGACTACTGCAGCGGCCGGATCTGGGGCCTGCGAAGAACCGGCACCAGATGGGAAAAGCAGCTGCTCAAGGATAGCAATCTCTCCATCTCAACCTTTGGCGAGGACGAGACCGGCGAGCTTTACCTGGCCGACCACGCCAGTGGCACCGTGTACCGCGTCGGCGCACCCTGAAGGGGCTTCGGATACAGCTCTTCTCTGCCAAGCCCCGCCTCGTCTCTCCTCCCCGCTTATCACACTTCTGGAAACGCCCCCCCTGTTAGCGCACCGTCCCGGCCCCGATCCGGACTCTCAACAGAGAAGCAGCATCGGCCATTTCATTAGCTTATCCTACTAAAGTTGGCACGGTAATGTACCGATGTATCCAGCAAAGGCAGGCAAAGAGCATTTTCACCCAAGCATCGGCAACCAGCCAGGGAACCTACTCATGAAGATTCGCACCAAGCTTGCCTGCAACATCCTGCTGGTGGTGGCCGCTGTCGCCGTTGTCGTAGCCACCAGCATCTTCGGCATGACCTTTATCAAGAAGAAGCTCTCTTACCTGACCGAGAAGAGCACCCCCTACCAGATGCGGACCGTTGAGTTCCAGCGTGAGCTGCAGGGGGCCACCACGGATCTGGTAAAGGTCAATGCCGCGCGCAACATGCGGGAATATACGGCATTTCGTGCCGAAGCGGAACGATCGCTGGCCGACGTCAAGAAGGCCCAGCAGTCGCTGGAGGAAATGAGCAGCGGCAGCCTGGGCGCACACGAAGAGTTGTCGCTGATCGCCCGGGAACTGTTCGAGGCGGCTGCGGCCCGCATTGCTACCGGCGACGCTGCGACCGAAGCCAATGTCAAGGTATCGCAGCTCATGAAAGAGTCGTCGGAGCGTCTCAAGGATCTGGACAAACGGATCCGCATCCTCCAGACCGGCCGGGCCAACTCGTTTGCAGCCGCCTTGCGCGATACAGGTACCTATGCCGGGCAACTGCGCAGTGTCGAGGAGCTGCGGAACCAGATTAAAGACCTGCAGCTGATCTTCGTGTCCATGCAAAATGCCCAGAAAAGCAATGCGGTCCTGATCGCCAAGGGGAAGGTCAACTCGGTGCTGGGGCGCATCGCGAAGAACCCCTACCACAGCGAAAACAAAACCGTGGCCGCGGAGATGAAGATCTTGAGCGACCAACTGGAGGAGTACATCAAGCTCCAGACGGCGGCACTGGCGCAAAAGGAGGACGAGGCAAAGGCAAGGGCTGCTGACTCCGGCAAAGCGTTGAGCGAAAAGCTGAACGGCCTCTACCTCACCCTGGATCAGGACGCAACGCTGGCCGGAGAAAAGTCGGCAATCGAAAGCAGCAAGCAGGGGAATATCTTCGGTCAGTCGAGCGCCGCCAATGCCATCTTGCTTGCCAACTCCGAGCTGGTGGCGCTGGGGCTGATGGTCGAAGGCCAGGCTACCCGCCTGTTCACCCTGGATTCCATCGCCGGGATCGAAAAGGCGGAGCCGGAGATTCGCTCCCTGTTCACCAGGATCACCGAGCGGGCTCAGGCCGTTGCCGGTTCCCTCACCAAAATGGGCGCGGCCCCGGAGGTGAAGATCCTCAACAGTGCGGTCGCCTCGCTTGTGACCATCCGCAACGAGCTGTACGCAGCAGACGGCATCATGGTCACGCTGAAAAAGCATCTCTCCGCCGACGAGCAGGCCGTAAAAGCGGGCGAGAAACTGCGCGCCGTGGTGCTCAAACAGGCCGAAAAGGGGCAGCAGACGGTCAGCACGGCCCGGGGGGAGCAGGAAAAGGCGATCGGCTCGGTGAACAAGATGGTGCAGACCAGCATCACCTTGCTGATCGCCATCAGTGTGTCCGCCATCATTATCGGCATCATGTTCGGCATCTGGGTCTTCCGCTCGGTCTCCAGCCCGCTGGGCGAGCTGATCCGCGTCTCGGACGGCGTGGCCGGCGGTGACCTGCGTAACGGGGAGATCAGGGCATCTCACGACGAATTCGGCATCGTGCAGGCATCGATGCAAAAGATGGTGGTCAACCTGCGTGACATGGCGGGCCGGATCACCGATTCCACCGCCACCATCGCCAGCAGTTCCGAGGAGCTCTCCACGACGGCAGGCGAACTGGACCGCAACTCCCACACCCAGACCTGCAGGATCGAGCAGTCGGTCACGGCCATGACCGAGATGACCCAGACCATTCAGGATGTCTCGCAAAATGCCGCCCAGACCTCCGAGGCGGCCGGGAGGATGAAAAGCATCGCCCAGAAAGGTCAGAAAGCCCTGGACGAAACCTCCGGGGAACTGGCGGAATTCGCCGACATCGTGCGCCAGTCGGCAGAAAAGATCGAGAAACTGGGGGTGAAATCGAGCGCCATCAACGACATCGTCGATATCATCAAGGACATCGCCGACCAGACCAACCTGCTGGCCCTGAACGCCTCGATCGAGGCGGCCCGTGCCGGCGAGATGGGTCGCGGCTTCTCCGTGGTGGCCGACAGTGTCCGGCAACTCGCCTATCGCACCATCGAATCGTCCGGCGAGATCAGCCGCACCGTCAAGGATATGCAGAGCGAGGTCGAGGGGTCGGTGACCTTCATGCAGAACGAGCGCAAGGCGATCGAAAAGATCATGGACCGTGTCGATGCCACCCAGCGCTCCATGGGCGACATCGTGCTCTGCGTCGAGCAGGTCTTCGACATGATCCAGACCATCGCCACCTCCACCGAGGAGCAATCGGCCACGGCGGAGGAGGTGAACCGGAACATGGTCTCGATCAACGACGTCACCCGCCATCTCTCTGCATCGGTCGGCGATATCAAGGTGACATCCGAGAGCTTTGCCCGCCTGGCCAACGAACTGAACCAGATGGTAAGCTGGTTCAGGCTCCACTGAATGTGACGCAGTCAGTCCATAACTCATAACTTGATCCATGAAGGAACTGGGTCAACAAGACACCGGGAGGTAACACCATGTTCAAACGCGTTTCACTAACGACCGCGGCGGTTCTTGCCCTTTCCGTTTCTCTGGCCCTGTCGAGCGAGATCAAGCTTGGCGGAGGCGGAGCATCCATCGCCACCGTCTTCACCCCGGCCAGGGCCGCCTTCGAAAAGGGGAGCGGCAACAACCTGATCATCCTGCAGAGCACCCCGAAGGACGGGCTGAAACAGCTCTGGAAGGGAGAGCTGGATGCCGCGGTGACCGCAGTACCTCTCGACGGCATGATCGCCGGGGCAGCCAAGGACGGGGTAACGGTAGACAAGGGGGCGCTGCAGGTGGTCGAGGTCGGCACCAACAGGACCGTCGTGCTGTTACACCCGTCCAATCCGGTTGCCAGCCTGAGCAAGGAGCAGCTGAAGGGGCTCTTCACCGGCAGGATCGGCAACTGGAAGGAGGTGGGCGGCAACGATGCGCCGGTGCTGGTGGTATGGGGGAAGAACTCCCCCGGTCAGAACGCCCTGTTCACCAAGGTGATCCTGGACGGCGAGAAGATCATCTCCGACAACCTGGAGACCACCGACTACCGAGGGATCATGGAGACGGTAGCCGCAAATCCCGAGGCGATCGGCATCGATCCGCTCGGGATAGCCGATGCGACCGTCAAGGCGATCAAGCCCTCTCCCGAGGCCAACTCACCGATCCTGCTGATCACCAAGGGCAAACCTTCGGCTGCGGTACAGAAGCTGCTGGATTTCGTCAAAACCGAGGGGAAGAAGTACGTCAGGGA
>DNRQ01000012.1:0-5614 GCA_003499925.1 Geobacter sp. | reverse complement strand
GGAAGATCAGCGCTAATCAGGTTTTTTTATGCCTGCGGCGGGACGCAACGCGGTAAAGACCGACCATGCCAGCTGCCCTGACGGCATGGTCGGGCCGATACGGCACCGGGGATCACCTGGCGGCGAGTATAGCCCCCTGGGTCTCGCCATGCCTGGTCTCATGGTCGTACTCGACCTGGGCCTCCTTCAGGCGCCGCAACTTCGCCTCGGTGCGCCGGTTTGCCTCCTGCTCCAACTCGCTTCGACTGCTGAACCCCTCCAGGGAAGCCAGGACCTGATTTATCTCCGCGGCAGTCTTGACGGCGATATCCTTGTGCCCGAATTCATGCTCCTTCAGGCGCGCCAGATAATCATCCCAAAGCAGCGTCAATTCCGGATCCGATGTGGAGGAAGTCCTGCGCGGAAGCTGGTAAACGATCTCCACATCCGTCTTGACCGATTTGACGAAGCATCTGCCGTCTTCGTGGAATATGTCATAGCTGTACCTGATATCCCAACTGGTCACTGCGGCGTACACTTTACCATCGTTCCACGATGTGCCATTTTGCTTCATTTGTTTGCGCAACTGAGTGACGCTTGTGCCGTCTATCTCATAATACCGGTACTTTTCCTTCACTTTCAGCTCGCACGACACCTCCGGTCTCTTTGGCTGGAACCACTTCGATGAGGTATCTGCTTTAACCTGGAGGGAGTCGTTCAGAGAACCGGCATCTCCAGCCAGCAGGGAAGATGAGCAGGACATAATGACTACAGCAGCAGTTGCAAAGATATGGTAGCGCAAAGCCATTACAACGCCCTCCGGGGAATTCTGGTTCTAACACTTATTAAATACGAAAAGTGTCGCCAGAATACGCTACCGGGAAAACGCTGTAAGTGAGCTACGTCACCAAAGTAGCATATAGATCTCCTCCCGGCTCTCAGCTCCGCAGCAGCAGACAGGGCAATGACGCCTCCACCTCCGTTTGACTCCAGTACCCAGAGCGATAATATTGAAACGCCCACCCGGGTTAAATTCACTTCACAGATGAACCGGCCCAACGCCGGCTGGAGAACGGATGTGAAAACTCCTCTCGATGATCCCTGGCGCGGCGGCGAAACCTTTGCCGCATACCTGACCCGGCGCGGCGTAAGCAGACGCCAGTTCCTCGCCTTTTGCGGCAAGACGGCGCTCTTGATCGGCGCCGGGGCGGCCGCGACCACCGCTCCCCAGGCACTGGCAAGGGAAATCGCCAGAAAACTTGGCAACTCGAAGCGCCCGAACGTTGTCTGGCTGCAGCTGCAGGAGTGTACCGGCTGCCTGGAGAGCATACTGCGCTCCGGGAGCACGCCGGTCGACGAGCTTCTCCTGGAACAGATATCGCTGAACTACAACGAACTGCTGATGACATCCTCCGGAGCGGAGGCCAATGCCCTTCTGAAAGCCGCGGCCAACGAGGCGCACCTGCTCATCGTCAACGGCTCCGTCCCGCTCAAGGAGCACGGGGCATACTGCACCATCGGCGGCGAATCGGCCCGCGAAATCCTCAAGGCTGCGGCACGCAACGCGACGGCAATCCTTGCCGTGGGAGCCTGCGCCGAGTACGGCTGCGTCCAGGCGGCGAGCCCCAACCCGACCGGAGCGGTCGGGGTCAGCGACCTGATCCGCGACAGACCGGTGCTGAACCTGAGCGGCTGTCCCCCCATAGCCGAGGTGATCAGCGCCACCATCACCTACTATCTGGCCTACGGCCGCACGCCTCCGGTCGATGGCCAGGGAAGACCGCTTTTTGCCTACGGCCAGAGGATCCACGACAAATGTCCCCGGCGGGCCAGCTTCGATGCGGGGCAGTTTGCCGAGCGCTTCGACGACGACAACGCCCGCAGAGGGCACTGCCTGTACCATCTAGGGTGCAAGGGACCCGCGACCTGCGCCCCTTGCGCCACCCTGGAATGGAACCTCGGGCAGAGCTTCCCGATCAAGGCCGGGCATCCCTGTCTCGGCTGCACCGAGCGGAACTTCTTCGACAGGATGGCCCCCTTTTACCGGCGCATGCCCGACATCGTGGTGCCGGGAATAGGCGTGGAAAGCTCGGCAAACGCCCTGGGTGCTGCGGCCGTGGCCGCCTCGGTCGGTGGCGTGGCCGTCCATGCCGCGGCAACCGTCATCGCCAGGCAGCGCGCAAAAAAGGCGACACCGGGGTCCCTGCCGCTGGCGGTCCTGGGCGAGACCGGAGAGGAAAAGGAAAAGGAAAAGGAAGAGGAAAAGGAAAAGGAAAAGGAAAAGGAAAAGGAGAAACTCGACTGATTCTCATCGAGTGCCACACTCTTGCACCCTCGCCAGGCCCCTCCCATCGAAGGGGTTGGAAATGCGGCATAAGGAGCGGCCATGTCCAGCCAGCGCATCGTCATTGATCCGATCACCAGGATCGAAGGGCATCTTCGGATCGAACTGGAGGCAAGCGAGGGGAGGATCACCAATGCCTGGGCCTGCGCCACCCAGTTCCGCGGCATTGAAAAGATCCTCCAGGGTCGCGACCCGCGCGACGCCTGGGCCCTGGCCCAGAGGATCTGCGGGGTATGCACCGGCGTCCACGCCATCGCCTCGGTCCGGGCGGTGGAAGACGCCATCAACTGCAGCATCCCGGTACAGGCGGAGCTGATCCGCAACCTGGTTTCCGGCATGGCGATCCTGCAGGATCACGTGATGCATTTCTACCACCTGCACGCCCTCGATTGGGTGGACGTGAAAAGCGCCCTTTCGGCCGATCCGCAGACAACGGCGCGGCTGGCCGCCTCCCTCTCCCCCTGGCCCAACAACTCCGCCACCTGGTTTCGGGAAGTGCAGCAAAGGGTGGCCGCCTCCTTTGCCGGGGGGCAGCTGGGCATCTTCGCCTCCGGCTACTGGGGGCACCCGGCCTACCGTCTCCCGCCGGAGGCAAACCTCATGGCCCTTGGCCATTACCTGGAGGCTCTCAAGTGGCAGAGGGAGATCATCCGGCTCCACGCCATCTTCGCCGGGAGGAATCCCCACCCGAATTTCCTGGTCGGGGGCATGGCCTGTGCCATCAATCTCGACAACCAGCTCACCATCAATACGGTTCGGCTGGACGAACTCCGGGGGCTGATAGCCCAGGCCCGCCGCTTCGTCGACCAGGTTTACTACCCCGACCTCCTCGCCATCGCCGGTTTCTATCCCGAGTACGCCTCCATCGGGGTTTCCAGCCCGAACCTGCTCGCCACGGGGGAGAGCGGCTTTTCCTGTTCCGGCGCACCGAAAGCGGTGGAACTGCCGGCAGGGGTCCTTCTTGATGGCAACTACCGGGAGTTGCACCCTTTCGACCCGATGAAGATAGCCGAGTTCGTCTCCTCCGCCTGGTACAGCTATCCCGAGGGGGAGAAGTTGGGGCTGCACCCGTGGCGCGGCAAGACCGAAGCCCATTACACTGGACCTCCCCCCCCCTTTACCCAGCTCTCCGACCGGGAGAAATACACCTGGGTCAAGGCTCCGCGTTATGAGGGGCGGGCCGTACAGGTCGGCCCCAATGCGCGGCTGCTGGTCGCCTACGCCCGGGGGGAGGGCGAAACGGTGCGCCTGGTCAACGAGGGGCTCGGCAGGCTGGGCGCGGGGATCGAGGCTCTCAACTCGACGCTGGGCCGCACCTGGTGCCGCGCCCTTGAGTCGCTGCTGGTGGCCCGGCGCATGGAACAGTGGTACGACCAGTTGCTGGAGCGGATCGAGTCGGGAGACGTTGCCACCTTCAATCCCGAAAAGTGGGAACCGGAAAGCTGGCCCAAGCAGGCCCAGGGGGTCGGGTTTACCGAAGCGGCCCGCGGCATGCTGTCGCATTGGGTGGAGATAGAGAAGGGGCGCATCGCTCGCTATCAATGCGTGGTGCCGAGCACCTGGAACAGTTCCGGCCGTGATCCCGACGGCCAGCTGGGTCCCTTCGAACACGCCCTGGCCGCCGGCGGTCGCCATCCGCTCCAGGACCCGCAGCGACCGCTGGAGGTCCTGCGCACCATCCACTCCTTCGACCCCTGCGAGTCGTGCGCCGTACATCTGCTCGATCCAGCCGGCGGGAGCGCCGTCACGGTGAAAGCGTCATGAGCATCTACGACCTCCCGGATGCAGAGGTCCGCGTTGAGTTGGGGGAACCGGTCCCCTTCGCGGGAAAAAAGAGGCGCGAGCTGCTGATAGCGGCGGCGCTCGGGGCGCCCTTCGGGACCCGGGACCCGGTCGATCTCGCCCTGCTGAGCGCCGCCTCCCGCAAGGAGGACCTGAGGCATTACGAGCAGCTCGGCTTTACCCCGCTCAAACCGCAGCTCCCCCGGAGCATAGCGAGGATCCGTCGGGTCGACACGGGAGAGGAATGGCTCCTGGCACGGGGGGAACTGGAAACGATACTGTACCTCTGTCATTCCGATCAGGCCACCCGTTACCGGGCCGAACTACAGGCTGAGATGAAGATGTTGCACGGCTTCCGGGCGCTCGGGGTGGCGCAGGGGGGGACCGGGCCGGACGGCAGCGAGAGCTGGAGCTTTCTGGGTTACATCCCGTTGCGGGCCAGCCGCAAAAAGGGCCGGCGCAGCGAAGAGCCCGGCGAGTTCCGCCATGTCCCGGTCTGGGACTGGCAGTTGCGCAGCATGCACTGGCTGGCAGTGCTCCTCATCATCCTGATGGCCGGCACCGGCCTCCTCATGGGGAGCGGCCGCGTCGTTGCCGGGCTGGCCGGCGATTCCCTCTACATCAGCTATCTGCGGCTGACACACTTCGTGGCGGCCTGGCTCTTCCTCTGCACCGCCATCATCCGCGTGGCCGGCCTCTTTCTGGCCTCCAACAAGTTTCAGCGCTGGGACGCCCTCTTTCCGGTGAGAGCGCGCGACCTGAGGAATCTCCTCCAGGTGGCAAAAAACTACCTGTTCTGCCGCTTCGACAGGGGACCTCACTACATCGGCCACAATCCGCTGCAGCAGGTAGCCTACACCGCCATTTACGGGGTCGGGATGGCCGCCCTGGTGACCGGATTCGCCCTTTATGCCCTCTACGCGCCGGACCACTGGCTGTTCCACTACCTCATCTGGATCGGCAACCTGGTCGGAGTGCAGTATCTGCGTCTTGCCCACCTGCTGATCATGTGGGTGTTTCTGGCCTTCATTCCGATCCACGTCTACCTGTCGATTCGCGCCGATACCGTGGAGCGGGAAGGGGCGATCTCCTCGATCATCAGCGGTGGTCGCTGGTGCAGAAAAGGAACCGCATTTGAGGATGGCTGAACGGTGCAGAAGGGGGAGCTCCCTCCCCCACAAGAGAGCGGGAGAAAACGCAGGAGCTTGACCTGAAGGGGGCGGGGCTGGGGAGGATGCAACGCACCGTCGGCTACTGGCAGCGATTCCTCTCTGAAGCGTCCCCCTCTACGGGGTAGCCCAGGCAAATCCACCCACCCAATCCTGACCTCAGCACCTTGACCTCGGTGTAGCCCCAGTCGCGGATGAGCTGGCGGGCGACATCACCGGAGCTCGAGTCGTCCGGGCAGTCGCAGTAAAGGACCAGAATGCGGTTGCGGGGGAGCTCCACCGGCTCCCCAATCACAAGCTGCTATCCTACCGAATTGTAACCGATCACAGGGGAATCAAT
>DNRQ01000198.1:44371-50857 GCA_003499925.1 Geobacter sp. | reverse complement strand
CTCCCCAGCCCTCTCCCATCAAGGGAGAGGGGGGTGTTTGAGCAGGTTGCGGAAGATTGGTGCTAATCAAGAAAGAAAATGGCTGAAGCATCGAAGCGGGCGGGTGAAAACCGCACACTTCTGCTTGCCAGATGGGAGGAAATAACCCGATGAACAAACCCCCTCGCATTGAAGAAGTAACCCCATAGAACCGGCAACGCTTGCCATCCGCTGGACAACAGGCGAGTCCATGCAGGCCGACATCGGCGATTGGATGGATCGTTTTATTCTTCTTGCCCCGCTCAAGGAGTCCGCCACGTTCGGCAAGGCTCGCGTCGGCTGGTACGGTCACAGCGTTGAGTGGGGAGGAAACGCTGCATGATATACCCATGCGCGTAGTGCCCAGAAGGCCCTTCTGGAGACAGACGGCTTGACCTCCCGTCTGCTAACCGGGACCCACCGTCACCCTCTCTTCGCCGGCTGCTTGCGATCCTTCCTCTCTTGCGCGGCAACCTTCTTCCACTGCTTTGGATTCATTCCCGGTCGGGCCTTCAGTCCGGAGTCAGGGTTGCGCGGTTGTCCCGGGCCTGCTTCTGCTCAGGCTGTTCATCAGCTCGGCCAGGTCGGATACCTTGTACGGCTTGGGCATGACGGCACAGAAACCGTACTCCTTGTAGTCGGCCAGCACGGGATCATCGAAATAGCCGCTGGAAACCACCAGCTGCGCCCTCGGGTCCAGGGCGAGTATGTGCTGAGCCGCCTCCTTCCCCCCCATGCCGCCTATCACGGTCAGGTCCATGATCACTGCCAGATAGGGGGCTGCCGTCTCTTTGGCCCTCTTGAAACAGTCGATCGCCTGTTCGCCGTTGATGCAGGTGGTCACCCGGTAACCAAGACTCTGGAGCATGTTGCCGGTGACCTGGCGCACCACGCTCTCATCGTCCATGACCAGCACGGCCCCACCCGCGCCATCCGGGTTGATCCCATCCTTTGGCGTGTCGGCGGAGCCGGAGAAGACTTCCCCGGTGGAGGGGAGGTGGCAGATGAAGTTCGTCCCGCTGCCGGGGGACGATTCCACGCCGATGTGCCCGCCGTGCTTGGTGATTATGGAGTGGGTCGAGGCTAGGCCCAGACCGGAGCCTCCGGGCTTGGTGCTGAAATAGGGATCGAATATCTTCTTCTGGTTCCTCGCCGGAATGCCGCGCCCCTCATCGGCAAAGGAAATCCTGACGTAGCTCCCCGGTTCAACTCCCAGCTCATGTCCCTGGTCCAGCCGCACGTTTTCCGCCTCGACGGTTACCGTACCCCCCTCGGCCATCGCCTGTACCGCATTGATGAGGATGTTGTTGAAGGCCTGCTGTATCTGCCCGGCGTCGACTTCTATGGCGTGAATGGATTGGGAAATTCGCACCACTCCCTGCACGCTCGACCCGCTCAGGGCGAGCGAAAGCGCTTCGTCCACCAGATGCCTGACCGATACCTGTTTCTTGACCGGCTTCCCGCCTCGGGCAAAGGTAAGAAGCTGACGGGTGAGTTGAGCGGCCCGGTAGGAGGCCCTTTCCGCTTCGTCGAGGAGTACCTTTAGCTGGTCCGTCTCGTTGACCAGATTGCGCGCAAAAGAGATGTTGCCGAGGATGCCGGTGAGGATGTTGTTGAAGTCGTGAGCGATCCCTCCGGCCAGCACCCCCAGCGATTCCAGCTTCTGGATCCTGTCCATCTCGTCCTGTCTTTTTCTTTTCTTGGTGATGTCTTCCCTGATGGTCACGAAATGACTGATGCACCCCTCGCTATCGAACAGCGGTGCTATGGAAGCCGCCTCCCAGTAGGTCTGGCCGTTCTTTTTCCTGTTGGTGCTCTCGCCACGCCACTCCTTGCCGGCGCTTATCCTGTTCCAGATCTCGTCGAAACCTGCAAACGCCGCATCGTCGGCATGAAGGTGACGCAGGTTGCGCCCCAGAATCTCTTTGGAGGAGTAGCCGGTAAACTCGCTGAACTTGCCATTGACATACTCTATGTCGCCTTTGCTGTCGGCGATTGCGACCATGGTGGAATTCTGTTCCATCGCTTGCGACAGCATCTTGATGTACTGTTCCTGCCGCCGCACCTGTCTTTCCATGCCGAGCCGGGACAAGGACTCGGATATGGTTTCAAAGAGCAGTTGCAGGTCCAGGGGCTTCAAGAGGTAGCGCTTTACGCCGACCCTTATGGCGTCCTGTAGATAGAGCAGATCGCTGTGGCCCGAGATGACGATGATGTGGGCGCTCGGATCGATGGCAAGCATCTCCTGCGCCATCACGATGCCGTTCATTGCCGGCATGTTGATGTCGGTCAGGACGAGATCGGGGCGGTGCTTCCGGTACAGCTGCAATCCGTGCTCGCCGTTTTCAGCGCTGTAGAGCCCCAGGGAAGGAAAGCGCATCCTGAGGGAGCTGGCGGTGGTTTCCCTGATGATGGATTCATCTTCAACGTACAGCAGCGACATGGACGGGGTTGACGGTTGAAAGGGAAGCATAAAAGGCCTCTTCTGAATGGTAACTGTCTCTAGATGCTGGACGACAACCGGCAGTGAAGCGTTATATGATACCACAGGGAATGCGAGTGCTATAATTTAACAAGAAAATTACTTCTTTTCAAATATTTTAATGTAGTTGTCTGAGGAGCTGCAAATGCCGCATTAGTGATTATTCAGATTGGGCGCGCCTGTGACTTGTTGCCGGAACAGTTGCCTCCTTAATTGTTGACAATATGCTTGGATTAATATAATTACGAGAATGATCCAATTCTAATTCCATTGTCGTGCCGGGGGCGTCATGAACCGCTTGGTTACCGCACTGATTCTGCTCCTGATGTCCACTTCGGCAATTGCTGCTACTGCACCGCTGCCACGGACCGGCCAGACCGGCTGTTGGGATAGCGGCGGCGCGAGTATCGCCTGCACCGGGACGGGACAGGACGGGGATACCAAGGCAGGCGTGGCTTGGCCGGCCAGCCGCTTCACGGACAATAAAGACGGGACGGTGACGGACAACCTGACCGGCCTGATATGGTTGAAGAACGCCCGTTGTTTCAGCAGCCAGAGCTGGCAAGATGGCATAAACAGCGCCAATGCACTGGCTTCAGGGGCCTGCGGGCTGACAGATGGTTCCAAGGCCGGGGAGTGGAGGCTTCCCAATATCAACGAACTGGAAAGCCTGGTCAATCTCCAGGAGGGGACGCCTGCGAACTGGCTCATTTCCTCCGGTTTCTGGGGGGTAGCATCGAGCTGGCACTGGAGTTCCAATACCGACGCCGCAGGGAGCTCCTACGCCAGGCCGGTCTACCTGAATTTCGGAACCGTGGGCAACGGCATACCTAAAACCAACATTACCCTCTACGTCTGGCCGGTCAAGGGAGGGGGAACCGGCACCGTCGAGGTCGCCGCCACCGGCCAGAGCAAGAGCTACGCGGCGGGCGATGATGGCGCCCTGCAGAAAGGGGCTCGCTGGCCGGATCCACGTTTCAGCGACAACGGCGACCAGACCATGGTTGACCACCTGACCGGGCTGGTATGGAGCAAGGACCCGAACGCTGCCGGTCCAGCGGCGTGTGTTTCGGGGAGTCGCAAGCCGTGGCAGGAAACGCTGGATTATATCAACTGTCTCAACAGAAATAGCTATCTCGGGTACAACGACTGGCGGCTCCCTAACCGCAAGGAACTGTTGAGCCTGGTCAACCGGGGAGAGCCCAGCCCCGCCGGCTGGCTTACCTCTCAAGGTTTCACCAATGTCCAGCCCTATGAGTACCGCTCTTCGAGCACCTACCTGCTCACCCCGGCGAACGCCTGGTATGTCAACATGTATGACGGCTACCTCAACGCCAACTCCAAGATCTATTACCAATATTTCTGGCCGGTGCGCGGCGGGGAGTCAGGCGCCGCCACCCCGGTCAACGGCGTCTGCGGCAGCGCCAACGGCGCCACCTTCGCCACGGCGCCGGGCTCCGGTCTCTGCTTGGCAGGGACGGCGTCTACGGTAACCGGCAACGCTGCCTGGAACTGGAGCTGCAGCGGCGGCAACGGGGGGAGCACGGCCAACTGCACGGCCGCCATTCGAAGCTACAGCGTCACCTTTGCCAGCGGCGGCAACGGCACCCTCTCGGGAACGGCGAGCCAGGCGGTGAGACATGGCGCCAACGCGACTGCGGTCACGGCAAATGCCTCCCCCGGCTACCACTTCGTAGGCTGGAGCGGCACCGGAGGATTCGTCAGCAGCACGAGCAACCCGTTGACGGTTACAGCGGTTACCGCCGACATGGCCATCAGCGCCAGCTTCGCGGCCGACGTCAGCGACGGCAGCTGCGGCGCGTCCCACGGCCTCTGGTTCAGCAGCGCCCCGACCGTCAGCCTCTGCGTGGCCGGCACCGCAGGGAGCGTATCCGGCAGCGGCCCATGGAGCTGGAGCTGCAGCGGCGGCAACGGTGGCAGCACCGCCCAGTGCTGGGGCAATGTTGCACCCGCTCCCGGAACCCCTTTGCTGCTGCCTCGGAGCGGCCAGGTCAACTGCTACGGCACAACCAACAACGTCATCGCCTGCTCCGGGACCGGCCAGGACGGCGAGATGCAGGCCGGGGTCGCCTGGCCGGCGCCGAGATTCGTCGACAACAGGGATCAGACCATCACCGACAAGCTCACCGGCCTGGTCTGGAGCCGGGATGCCAATCCGATGAAGACACGGGATCCCTCCTTTGACAACGACTACTACCTGGACCCCGGCAGCCAATCGGTAGGTGACGGCAAGGTGACCTGGCAGCATGCCCTGGAGTACGTGAAAAAACTCAACAAAGAAAATTACCTGGGGTTCAGCGACTGGCGCATGCCCGACCGCGACGAATTGAGAAGTCTGGAGAATCTGCAGCAGGCGAGCCAGGTTACCTGGCTCAATTCGTGGGGATTCAGCAACGTCATGTCCAGTGAGATCAAGGCGAATTATTACTGGACCTCAACGACAAACACGCGAAGCACCGCCTTCGCCTTCTGCCTGAGTATGGATGCGCTGGCCATAACTCCGATCATAAAGAACGCCAACTATTTCCTCTGGCCGGTGCGAAGCGGGGAACTGAGCTCCGTTGCGCTTCCCAAGACGGGACAAACCGCGTGTTACGACGCCACAGGGAAGGTCATTTCGTGCACGGGAACCGGCCAGGATGGGGAGCTTCAAGCGGGAAGGGGATGGCCGGCTCCGCGATTTGTAGATAACGGAGACGGCACCATTTCGGACCAGCTGACCGGGCTTGCCTGGACCACGGATGCCCATGCCCCCGGACCTGCTGCCTGCACTCCGGCAGTATCCAAGACCTGGCAGAGTGCGCTCAATTATATCAAATGCCTCAATCAAAACAGTTACCTGGGGAAGCATGACTGGCGCCTCCCCAACAAGAAGGAGCTGGAGAGCATGGCGCTGAACGCAGCCGAGTTTGACAACGCTACCTGGCTCGCATCCCTTGGCTTTAGCAATGTCGGCTACGATCCATTTGGCGGCTACTGGTCATCCACCGTCAACCTGTACTATCCCTATAGCAGAGCAGCCTGGGTAGTTGGAATCACGCAAGGTTCGGGCGGCATCGCCGACATGACGACATCGCGCTTCGTCTGGCCTGTCCGCTCCTCCCCGATAGCTGCTGCGCCGATAAACGGCGCCTGCGGCACGTCGAACGGCCACTCCTTCGCCGTTGCGCCATCCACCGGCCTCTGCAGTGCCGGGACTGCCTCCTCCGTCACCGGCACAGGCCCCTGGAGTTGGACCTGCCAGGGCGCCAATGGCGGCAGCAACGCAACCTGTTCCAGCGGTGTCGTTCGAATTCTCGCAGTCACCCTGGCAGGCGGCGGCAGCGGGAGCGTCAACAGCAACCCCGCCGGGATCGCCTGCGACAGTAGCAGCGGCCCCGGCTGCAGCGCCACCTTTGCCTCCGGCACCGGGGTGACCCTGGGCGCTACCCCGTCGGTGAATGCGTTCTTCGGCGGCTGGTCCGCCTGTACGGGAACCGGCCCGTGTCAGGTCACCATGGATGCTTCCCGAGACGTCACCGCCACCTTCAGCGCCAATCCCGCGCTGCTCCGCATCGACGGGAGCAGCGCGGCGTACTACAGCCTCGATGCCGTACTGCGCGCCATCAGCACCGGAGGGAAGACCGTCCTGGCCAAGGCGACGAGCCTGGTGGAGAACGTCATCATGACGAGCCCCGCTGATGTCCTTTTCAAGGGGGGCTTTACCGACGCCAGTTTCAAGGTCCGGTCGACGGCCAGCAGCACGGTGATCTCGGGCTCCATGAAGATCAGACTGGGAACGCTCAGGGTCGAGCGGCTGGCGGTGCGCTAAACCTGGAAAGGCTTTTCGCCACGAGAAGGCGCAAAAGACGCAAAAAAGAATCTGATTAGTGTTAATCTTCCGCACACTGCGCAAACACCCCCCCCTCCCTTGATGGGAGAGCCGGGGAGAGGGTGAAAAGCTGGCATGAGCCTCACCCTCCCCC
>DNRQ01000198.1:24348-44358 GCA_003499925.1 Geobacter sp. | reverse complement strand
ACCACCCTGTGGCAGGGGATCAGGATCGAGATCGGATTGCGTCCGACCGCGCCTCCCACCGCCTGTGCCGACATGGAGCTGAGCCCCCCGGCTCGGGCGATCTCCCTTGCGATCTCGCCATAGCTGACCGTTTTCCCGTAGGGGATCCTTGAGAGGGCGGCCCATACCGCCAACTGGAAGGGGGAGCCCTGGGGAGCCAGTGCCAGCTCGACTCCGCCGTTTTCTCCGGAAAAATAACGGCAGAGCCGGAGCCTGAGCGCCGTGAAGACGGGATGATCGGGCTGACAGCTCCAACCGGCTGTTGCCGCTGGAAAATGTTTCTGGCCGGTGAACCACAGCCCGGTGAGCGCCTCTTTTTCGGCCGCTGCGGTCATGGTACCGAGCGGCGTTTCAACGGTGCAGCTGTACGTAATCATTCGCGACCTCCTTTGCTACTCTTTACTCCCTTCTTGAGCGAATCCCACAGGGTGACGGTTGCATACGACCGCCAGGGGCTCCAGGTTTGCGCCAGCGCCAGGCTTTCCTTGGCCGGCATCCCGGAAAGTGCCCTTTTCACTCCGCAGTCGCTGTCGAGAAAGGCATCGGGCCAACCGAGGGCGCGCATGGCGATGTAGTTGACCGTCCACGGGCCGAAGCCCGGGAGTTTCAGCAGTTTCTGCATCTCCGCAGCGGGGTCGCCATGCAGTGAGAGCGTGATGGAGTCGGCAACGAGCGCCTGCGCCAGCGCAAGAATGGAGCGGGCTCTGGCGCCTGTGATGCCGAGAGGGCCCAGCCGGTTTTCTACGGGAGCTTCCAGGGAGCAGATGCTGTCGGGAAGCGGGAAGGTGCGGGAAAGCTCCGCAAAGGGGGTCTCGATCCCCTCGCCGAAGCAGGCGGCAAGCCGCGTCGCCAAGGTACGGGCGGCCTTGACCGTGATCTGCTGCCCCAAAACGGCCCGGACCGACATCTCGAACGGATCAAGGCAGCCGGGGAGACGGATCCCCGGCACGCGGATGCCGGGTGAGATGGCATCCATGCTCTCAAGCCGTTCATGGACCGCGAGTGGATCGCAGTTAAGGTCG
Source organism: Geobacter sp. (assembly GCA_003499925.1). Classification (GTDB taxonomy): domain Bacteria; phylum Desulfobacterota; class Desulfuromonadia; order Geobacterales; family Geobacteraceae; genus Geomonas. The sequence continues at coordinate 43,297 of DNRQ01000198.1, read as the reverse complement.
AAGAGATGCCTGACACCGGCGAGCACCCGGGGGAGAACCGGCAATAAGGTCGACGCCACGGTTGCCGAGAGCGCATTGCGCCTGGCTACCTGCGCCACCGAGATCCAACCGGAGTGGACGGTCTCTCCCTTCTTGATGGCTACCGTGCGGCGGTAGGCATCCTGCGTCACCCATTCGACCCCCGGGATGGCCCGGTCCGCGACGAAGGAGAGCAGTTCCTCCCAGGCATAGGGGGGACGGTAGGCGAGAAAGAGGGTGATGGCGTCGCGGTCTTGGGGAGCCTTCGGCTCCTTTTTTCTGAACCTGCTCGGCGCGAGCCGGTACTTTTTTTTGAAAAGATCGTTGAAGCGGCGGATGCTGCCGAATCCGGCCGTCATCGCCACATCGGTCACGGCAAGCCGGGTGTCGGTGAGCAGGTTTTTGGCCAGAAGCAGTCTCTGGGTCTGAAGGAACTGCACGGGAGAGACGCCGTATTCGGCGAAAAAGACGCGGCGCAGGTGCCGGTCCGAAATCCCGAGCCTTTGTGCCAGCTCGGAAATCGTCTGCTCCGTCAGGCAATCCTTCTCTATGAGCCGTGCGGCGCTTCTGGCAAGAGAGGCGACGGAATCCGCCGGGGCCAGACCGGGAGCCAGTTCGGGGCGGCACTTGAGGCAGGGGCGGTAGCCGGCCGCTTCGGCTGCGGCGGCGCTGAGGAAAAAGTTGCAGTTCTCTTCCCTGGGGAGCCTTACGCGGCAGACGGGGCGGCAATAGATGCCGGTGGAGGAAACTCCGCAGAAAAAGCGACCGTCAAAGCGGGTGTCGCGGGCGCGCATGGCGGCGTAGCAGGCGGAGTGATCGAGCGGCAGCGGTTGCATCCTTTCTGGCATCATTTCCTGCTCCTTCACTTAACCTTATAGCATGAAGGAGAAAATAACTGGCTGTTTTCGGACTTCAGGGCGCCGGTTCCCCAGCGGCGCTCGTCTTGCCAAGGGGGCGACATTGCAGGTGACGGGAGCCGCTGACGCCAAAGCGGCGAAAGTGATACCGATCGCAACCTGAGCGCTAACCAGGTTAATTTATTACGCTATTACGCCGCCTGTACCACCGGTCGGATCTGCTTTACCTTCTGCGCCAGCGTCTTTTCTGCCAGCTTCAGGTCGTAGCTGGCCTGTAAATTCATCCAGAACTGAGGCGTCTGCCCGAAAGCCTGGCCGAACAAGATCGCCAACTCGGCGGTGACGGGGCGCTTTCCCTGCACCACGTAGGAAATCCGCATGGCGGATACTCCAATGACAAGGGCGAAAGCATTTTGGGACATGCCCAACTCTTCAAGCATTTCTTTCAGATGTTCTCCCGGGTGTATCGGATACATATACTTCTCCTAATGGTAATCAACTATCTCAACGCCGAAGGCGTTTCCGTTACTGAAACCGAAGCAAACCCGCCACTGGTCGTTTATCCTGATGCTTCACTGTCCTTCCCGATCCCCCGATAGTCGCTCCAGGCGATGGGATGGGGGAAACCTCAAATCATCCAGAGAAACCGCCGCATCTATGCGGTCAAGTCTCAACAGCGCCCGTTTCTGGATTTCAGCCGGGAACAGTCTCGATCGCTTTCCGCTGAAGATCTTCTCCGTCTCTTTTTCTGCGAACGAGCTGATCATTGGATCAGTATAAACAATAAGTTTACAGGGTCAAGGCTTAACTCCCTTTCCAACAGGGGCAGCCAGAACTTGATGGAGGAGGTTCACGAGGACTGTTTTCAGGGGGGACAGGCCAAAGGGCGCTGGTGGGAGCCGCTGCGCATGGCGTCCAGGGCCGAGCAGACGGCGCTGTTTTCGGCTTCCAGGGTCAGGAGCAGTTCCTGCGCTCCGGACAGGCGGCTGGAGCGGCCGATCCCTTCCATCTGCACGCAGAGCGTGGAGAGGAAAAAGGCCCCCACGTTGGCGCTGCTCGACTTGAAGCCATGGGCTGCGCGCATCAGCGCCGCGGCGTCACCGGCTGCGATGGCGCGCCGCATCTCGGCGACCACCCCCGGCGCATCGGCAAGATAGTGTCCGATCACCTTGTCCAGGAGATTGCCCGTCCCCTCCCGCTGCAGGGCGCGGATCGCGTCAAGTACCCTTTGCTCCACCACGGCCGGGCGCTCGTCCGGCTTTTCCCGTTCTTCATCGCCCGGGGCGCTCCCCTGTCGCGTCTGCTCCGGACCTGGCTCTGCCGCGGCGTCAGGGGCGACAGCGCCCGGGTCGGCCCCTGCCGGCTGTTCCGGGATCCAGCGCTCCAGCACTCCCCGCAGCTGCAGCTGGCTCAGCGGTTTGGAAAGGTAGTCGTCCATGCCGGCAGCGATGCACTGGGCCCGGTTGTCCTCCATGGCATGGGCCGTCAGCGCCACGATCGGTATGCGGCGCGGCGCCGCAGTCAGGCCGTCTTGATCCTCCCGTTCCCGGATCCTGCGGCTCGCCTGGTAGCCGTCCAGCTCCGGCATCTGGCAGTCCATGAGAATCAGGTCGAAGCTGCCGCGCTCCAGCGCCTCCAGCGCCTCCAGGCCGTTACCCGCCACGGTCACGCTGCAGCCGAGTTTCTCCAGCATCGCCTGCCCGACCTCCTGGTTGACCCGGTTGTCCTCGACCAGAAGCACCCTCCTGGCGCCGCTTGTTGGGGGGGAGGGAGCCGGCTGACGCGGGGCGGGGCGCCGGTCGGGGAGCCGGCTCAAATCCATCAGGTTCGCGATGGCGTTATAGAGCTGCGACTGGCGAACCGGCTTGCTCAGGTAGCAGTGGATGCCCGCCTCCCGGGCGCGCTGCGAGTCGCCGTGCTGGCCGACGGAGGTGAGCATCAAAAGGCGCAACGGGGGGAGGGAGGGGTCGGAGCTGATGGCGAGGGCGAGCTCGATGCCGTCCATCTCCGGCATCATCATGTCGAGTATGGCGAGCTGGCAGGGGGGGCGCTCGCGGTCGCGCAAAATCCGGAGCGCCTCCTGGCCGCTTGAGGCGGTGTCGCTTTGCATCCCCCAGAACGCGGTCTGCTGCTGCAGGATTTCCCGGTTGACCGCGTTGTCATCCACGATCAGTACCCGCGTCCTTGCCAGGGTGCCGCAGGGGTCGGCTAGAGCGCCTCCATCCCGCGCTATCTGCATCCGCACGGTGAACCAGAACAGCGCTCCCGCCCCCGGTTCGCTCACCACCCCGATGCTTCCCCCCATCATCTCCACGAGATCCTTCACGATGGTGAGCCCCAGTCCGGTCCCTCCGAACCTGCGGGTCATCGACTCGTCGGCCTGGGAGAAGTGCAGGAAGATGTGCCCCTGGGACTCCGCGGCGATGCCGATTCCGGAATCCCTCACCTCGAAGCGGAGCAGGGCGCTCTCCTCCCGCTGCTCTACCAGCTCCGCCTTGACCGTAACCTCTCCCCGGTCGGTGAATTTCAGCGCGTTGTTGACCAGGTTGACCAGTATCTGGCGCAGCCGTCCCGGATCCCCCAGGAGCGCCTGCGGCACCCCGGGAGCTATCAGCGAGGCGAGCTCCACCCCCTTGCGCTGGGCGGTTTCCGCGAAGAGATCGACCGCCTCCTCGACGGTCGCCTGCACGCTCAGGGTGGTGAGCTCCAGCTCCATCTTTCCCGCCTCGATCTTGGAGAAGTCCAGGATGTCGTTGATGATGCCGAGCAGCGCCTCCGCCGAGTGGTGCACCGTCTCGGCGAAGCGGCGCTGTTTCTCGCCCAGATCGCTTCCCAGCAGAAGCTCGGTCATGCCGAGCACGCCGTTCATCGGGGTGCGGATCTCGTGGCTCATGTTGGCCAGGAACTGGGATTTGGCGCGGCTGGCCGATTCCGCAGCCTCTTTTGCCCGGTGCAGCTGCGCGGTGCGCTCGGCCACCTTCTCCTCCAGCTCCTCGTGGTGCCTTTTGAGCTGCCGGTTCTGACTCTCGATCTGCCCCAGCATGTCGTTGAAGCCGCAGATCAGCTCTCCCAGCTCGTTGCCGCTTACCTGCTCGGCCCGGATCGAATAATCCCGGTCCGCCGAGACCCGCTTGATGGTGCCCAGCAGGTGCAGCACCGGGTCGGAGATGATCCTCTGCAGCTTCGCGGACATGGCCCAGGCGAGCAGGAAGGCGGCGGCGACCACGAAGAGAAGCACGATGAAAAACGAGAGCAGGCGCGAGAGGAGCTCCGATATGTCCGACTGCAGGATGATGGTGCAGACGTTGTGCTCGTCGAGGGCGAAATTGGTGCATATCTCCAGGTCCCAATCCCAGTCCCAAAGGGATTCCGAATCCCTCATCAACTGCTCCAGCTCGGCAGCCGTCAGGGTGGCCTCCGAGCCCGGCTCCCCCTGTCCCGGCCCGCCTGCGCTTCTTTGGTAGCTGGCGAAGAGCTGGGTGCCGTTGATGATCATGTAGGTCGCTTTGATGTGCGGGTCGGCGGCCAGCGCCTGGAGCATGTCACTGGCCGCCTTCTTGTCGTTGAACGCCACCGCGGCGGCGGTATTGCCGCCGATCACCTGCCCCAGGGTGACGAGGTTCCGTTTCAGCTCGTTTCGGTAGGATATGGCGTCGCACAGGAAGAGGGCGCTGGCGGCGGTGACCAGCACGATGCCGTTTACCAGCAGTATCATGCAGATCAGCTTGGTCTTGAGGGAGAAATCGTTGAACTGCTTCATGGTTCAACCCTTTGCTTGCTGCGCCTGGCCGCGGCAGCCCGGTCAGGCAGACTTGAGGGAGAAATCGGCGGATTCAATGGGAGTCGGGAACTCGGGTGACAGGCGCGCCTCCGGATCCCTGCGCTGGTAACCCGGCACCCCATTTTCCAGGAGCGTCGAGATCTGGTCGGCAGTGACGGGGTGGCTGAAGAGATAACCCTGCATCTTGCAGCAGCCGAGCTCTGCGAGAAAATTCAACTGCTCCGCCGTTTCCACCCCCTCTGCGACGATGTCCAGCTTGAGGCTCTTCGCCATGGCGACGATCGCTGTGACGATGGCGGCACTGTCCGCGTTGCTCGCCACGTCCCGGACGAACGACTGGTCGATCTTCAGGACGTCGAGCTGGAAGCGGCGCAGGTAGCTCAGGGAGGAGTAGCCGGTGCCGAAGTCGTCGATGGCCAGGGTGAGCCCGAGCCCCTTCAGCGCGTCGAGGGTCGCGACGGTCTCCTCGCCGTTGCCCATCAGCACCCCTTCGGTAAGCTCCAGCTCGAGGCTGCCGGGAGGCACCCCGGTCTCCTTCATGATGCGGCGCACCGTATCGTGGAGGGTTTTATGCTGGAAATGCTGGCCCGAGAGGTTCACGGCGACTCGCACCGCGGGCAGCCCCGCGCTCTGCCACGCCTTGAGCTGATTGCAGGCGGTGGCGAGCACCCACTCGTCGATGCGCAGGATCAGCCCGGTCTCCTCGGCCAGGGGGATGAAGCTGGCCGGCGCAACGGAGCCGAGTTCCGGGCTCTGCCAGCGGATCAGCGCCTCCAGGCAGCAGATGCTGCCGTCGGACAGATCGACCTGGGGCTGGTACTGCAGCGTGAATTCCTCCCGCTCCAGGGCGCGGCGCAACTGGCTTTCCAGGACCAGGCGCTGGAAGGCGCTCTCGGTCATCGATTTGGTGTAGAACTGGAAGTTGTTCTTCCCCAGTTCCTTGGCGTGGTACATGGCGGTGTCGGCGTGCTTGATCAGGGTGACGATGTCCAGGCCGTCGTCCGGGTAGATGCTGATGCCGATGCTGGCCGTCACGATCACCTCGTATCCCTCCAGGCCAAAGGGGCGGGCCACGTCTTCGATGACGCGCCGCGCCACCGTTGCCGCATCCATCGGATCGGCGATGTCGTCCAGGATGATGGTGAACTCGTCTCCCCCAAGCCTTGCGATGGAGTAGAGCAGCTCGTGGTGGGCCAGCCGGCCGACGAAGTCGTTTTTGCGCACGCACTGTTTCAGGCGTACGGCAAGCTCCTGCAGCAGCCGGTCTCCGACCCCGTGCCCCATGGTGTCATTGATCCACTTGAAGCGGTCCAGGTCGAGAAAGAGCGTGCCGACCCGGCGTCCTCTCCGCTTGGCATGGGCCAGGGCGTGCTCCAGGTTCTCCTTGAACAGCACCCTGTTGGGGAGCCCGGTGAGGCTGTCGTAAAAGGCGAGGTTCCTGATCTTTTCCTCGGTCTGCTTGCGCTCGGTGATGTCCTGGAGGGTGCCGGCCACCCGCACGGCGCGCCCGTCCCGGTCCACTACCACCCGCGCCTCGCTGTGCACGAAGCGCTCGCTGCCGTCGCTCAGCATGATCCTGTGGTCGATGCTGTACGGCCGCGCGCCGGTCAGGGCCTGCTCCAGCGCCGCGTTGACCGGCTCCTTGTCCTGAGGGTGCACCGAGTTCAGGAATGCCTGGTAGGTGCCGTCAAAACCGCAGGGATCGATATGGAAGATGCTGTAGACGGCGTCGGACCACTCCACCTTGTCCTTTTCGACGTCCCACTCCCAGCTTCCCATCTTGGCGATGCGCTGGGCGTAGCTGAGGCTGGCCTGGCTCTTGCCGAGGGCCTGGAAGATGCGGTTGGCGCGCATCATGTAACGCACCCGGTACCCCATGATCAGCCAGTTGAACGGTTTGGTGATGAAGTCGGTGGCACCGGCCTCGTAGGCGCGTCGAATCGACTCCACGTCGTCCAGACCGGTCATCATGAGGATCGGGGTGTTCTGGCCTGCCGGGTGCTTGCGGATTTGGCCGCAGACGGTGAAGCCGTCCGTGCCGGGCATCATGACGTCAAGAAGCACCAGGTCCGGGGTGATGCGGTCGAAAAGGGCGAGAGCGTGGCTGCCGTCATCGGTTTCGTGCACCGTAAGACCCGCCTGTTCCAGTACTTCCCGGGTGAGAAGCCTGGTGGTGAAATCATCATCGACGATCAGCACGACCTCGCTGGCTGCCTCTGTGTCACGATTGCAGTTTGCCGCTGAATATTGCATTGGTCGTTCCTAATTTGAATGCAGCCCGCACAGTAATAGTGTGCAGTACTTTTTATCGGTCCGCCACGGTTGGAGCTTGAGTTGTTTCCGCGGTAAATCTGGTGACTGGCAAATGCACCCCTGGTCATTGCCTGACGCATCTTTCGTGATTGTGGAAAGCCATTGCAAAAGCAATAAGAATGAATCAATGGAGAGCGAGTCACTCTTCACAGAGCTGTTTTCCTTCCTTGACATTCAATTGCCTCTGGTTACTATTTTCCCAACTCTGGCATAGGGGAGGGTGATCATGAAGACGATTACTGCCTGCTGCATCGTCCCACTGTCTCTAGGCGCCTTGCTGCTGAGCGTCGGTAACTGTTCCGGTATGATGAATCCGCATCATCTGCCGGATACAGCGGTGGCGCTGAGTATGCGTGACTGTTTGAGGTGTCATGATACTGGCAAAGCGGCCGGCATCTGCCCGGGTGATTTTTGCCTCGACAGCCGGGGCACCTATCCGCCGGTTGGAAAGGAGAGCAGCTACGCGCCGGTGAGCGAGCTGGAAAAGGCCGATTCCATGCTTGAAGAGGAGAGGGTTAGCTGTCTTTCCTGCCACGACCTCACAAAGCGACGGCCGCACGTTATCAGAGATGGCCACAAACTCTGCCTGATCTGCCACACGAGCCTGAATGCCAAAAGGTAGCCTTTATTACTGCCGATCTTCCGCTGCAAAAACTCCCTCCCCTTCACCCTTCGCCAAGGCTGCGGCTGACAAGTCAAGGGGGGACCTGATTAGTGCTAATCTTCCGNNGCGGAAGATTGACGCTAATCAGGAGGGGGGATGGGGTTGAACTCGACCAAGAGCTGCCGCACCTCCCCACCTGAACCTCTCGCTTACGCTCTTGCGGACACCCTTTCGCTGCACTCTCTGATCGGCTCTCCCGCCCTCCCGCTACGCTGCAAGGATTATGACTGCTTCCAAGGCAGCCTTGTGTGATCTGCACAAGTTTGCAGCAGGCTTAGATTTGCCCTTCGGTGCCAATGGTGCAACTGTTCGGTACTGCTCGGAATTGTTAGCGCGTCGAGTTGGCATGCAGAGTGTATTCATTGCATGTTCCCTGGACCTCCTTCGATAACGGAGGGTGCACCACTCACAAAAGGAAACCGCTTATGCCTGCTACACTGCTTGATCTGACCGTGCGCGAGGTAATCGAGCTTCATCCCGAAACGCTCCCGGTATTTGCGGCCAACGGATTGGAGATGTTCACGGATGAAGAGATTCGCAGCAGCTTCGGGGCCGCGGTCAGGCTGCGCACCGCTCTCAAGGCGGCCGGCATCAATGGCGATCTTTTCAGTCGGCTTCTCGATGAAGCCGTTACGGCGGCTCAGCCGGCTGCCGGCGGCCCGACCTCGCAGTCCCGTGCAGATCGCAACCTGAACCTTTTTGCCCTGCTCCCCTGTCCTCTCAAGGTCCCCCTGGAGCAGGCTTTCCACGGCTTCCTGGCGGCGCTTCCCGAGGAGCAGCGCGCCACTCTCACCTTCTGCCTTGAGGGGAACGCCAACAGCCTGATCGACTACGCCGATTACGCCGATCACTTCGAAACAGCGGCAGACATGCCGGACATAATCATCACCCCCGGTTTCAACAGTTTCTTCCATCGCCATTTTGTCGAGCGCTTCATCAAGACCGGCCAGTTTGCCGGCGTCAACGTCTTCGCCGGCGACCGGCACCTGGCGGCCATGGGAGTGACCGACCCGGACGGGCATTACACCATGCTGGCCATGAACCTGCTGGTACTGGTGGTGGATCACACCCGCCTGGGAAACCGGCCGGCTCCGCAAAGCTGGGCTGACCTGCTCAAGCCCGAGTATGCCAAAAGCATCGCCATCCGCGGCAATCGCGACGGCAGCTTCTGCGAAACCCTGCTGATGGCACTTTACAAGGATTTCGGCGGCGACGGACTGTCCCGTCTGGGGCGAAACGTCGCCTGGGGGTGGCACCCCTCCCAGATGGTGAAATCGGCCGGGAGCGGCCGGGAGGATACCCCGGCCATCAGCGTCATGCCGCTCTTCTTCGCCAATAACATCAAAAACCGCGACAACGTCGGCATCGTCTGGCCCGAGGACGGCGCCCTGGTCAGCCCGGTCACCATGCTGGTCAAGGCGGAGAAGCGCGAGGAGCTGCGTCACCTGGTCGATTTCCTGGTCGGGCCGCAGGTGGCCGGCATCTGCGCCGGCGCTGCCTTTCCCGCCGTGCATCCCGAGGTGGACAACCGGCTCCCGGAAAACGCCACCTTCAAGTGGATCGGCTGGGACTACGTCAAGAAGCACGACATCAAGGCGCTGATCGCCGACACCAATACCGCCTTTCAGCGCGCCTTCCGCGGTGAGACTCCATGAAGCTGGTCACCGTTGCCGGGCCACCGTCGTCGGGCAAAACCGCCGTCACCATAAAGGCGATCGCCTCGTTGCAACGCGAAGGTGTACGGGTTGGCGTCGTCAAATTCGACAGCCTGTCGACCCGGGACCAGTCGCTCTATGAAAAGCAGGGAGTCGCCGTCACCACAGGGCTTTCGGGCAACCTTTGTCCGGACCATTTCTTCGTCAGCAATGTCGGCGACTGCCTCATTTGGGGGGTGGATGGAGGGCTCGATCTGCTGGTGATCGAGAGCGCCGGTCTCTGCAACCGCTGCGCCCCTCACATCCAAGGGGTGCTGGCGGTCTGTGTGATCGACAACCTGAGCGGGGTCGATACCCCAAAGAAGATCGGCCCGATGCTGAAGATGGCCGATGTGGTGGTGATCACCAAGGGAGACGTCGTTTCCCAGGCCGAGCGGGAGGTTTTTGCCTACCGGGTGCGCCAGGTCAACAGCAATGCCACCATCATGAACGTGAACGGACTGACCGGCCAGGGGGGGCATGAACTGGGGAGGCTGCTGCAGAGTGCTCCGGAGACGGTCGATCTGGAGGGGAGCCTGCTGCGCTTCTCCATGCCGGCGGCCCTCTGTTCCTACTGTCTGGGCCAGAGGCGTATCGGCAGCGACTTCCAGATGGGCAATGTGAAGAAGATGGTCTTTCCGTAGATCGAGCCTCGTACTGAAGATTAGTTGCGCCAATCGGGTTAAGTTTTAAGGCAATGAGAGGTAGGGTGGGCCGTGCCCACCACAAACGCATCCTGATGGTGGGNNCCACCCTGCATGATTCACGGAATCGTCGCTTTAACTTGATGGCTGTGGGGAGGGGGGGAGGGTGAGGCTGTTGGGTTTTCGTAGGGATTTGCGTAGGTTGGGTTAGCGGCCTCATCGCGTAACCCAACGCTGCGATGCTGTTTAACGGTGTCATGTCGGGTTGCGCTGCGCTAACCCGACCTACAAGTACAACTACAAAAGCCCCGCATATTACAGGGATGCAAAAATGCCGACAGACCGAGAAACAGCGCTGACCTTGCTCCCCATGACGGAGCTGCTACGCCGAACACCACTGGTTGAGGAATTCTTCACCTCGCTCGGGCTCGCCTTGCCGGCGGGAGCGACGAGCCCGGCGGATTACTTCGCCTCACTGGAGTCGGAACTTCTTGAGGATCTCGGGCTTGAGCGGCAAGGTCTCACCGACCGCTTCCTGGCCTTCATGGAGCTGGTGAAAAACCTGAAGGCCGCCACGGACGGCTCGCGGATCGAATCGATCACGATCCTGGGTGGATACGACAAAAGCGGCCAGCCGGAGGGATTCGAGCTCACGGTAAGACCTGGCGAGGTCATCTGCATCGTCGGCCCGACCGGATCGGGCAAAAGCCGCTTTCTGGCCGACATCGAATGGATGGCGCAGGGTGACACCCCTACCGGGCGCAGCATCCTGATCAACGGTAAGCTGACCGATCCGGGGCGGCGTTTCTCGATCGAGCATAAGCTGGTGGCGCAGCTTTCGCAGAACATGAACTTCGTGATGGACCTGACGGTGGAGGAATTCGTCGCCATGCACGCCGAGAGCCGGATGGCGGAAGACGTCGCCTCGGTGACCCGGACCGTAATCGAGCTCGCCAACTCTCTGGCGGGAGAGCAATTCACCGGGCAGACTCCGGTCACCGCCCTCTCCGGTGGCCAGTCGCGCGCCTTGATGATCGCCGATACCTCCTGCCTCAGCACGTCTCCCATCGTCCTGATCGACGAGATAGAGAACGCCGGCATCGACCGGAAGCGGGCCGTGCACACCCTGGTGGACAAGCGCAAGATCGTGCTCATGGCCACTCACGACCCGATTCTGGCCATGATGGGAGACCGGCGGCTGGTCTTCAAAAATGGCGGCATCGGCAGCATCATCGAAACCAGCGCAGCCGAGCGGGCCAATCTGGCGCTCTTTGAGGAGATGGACGCCAAACTGGGTGCGGTGCGCAATGCGCTGCGCAACGGGGAGCGGATCGAGGGCTAATGAAGATTCGAGGGGCGAACCATGATTCCAAGGGCAACGATGATTCGCCCCTACGGCTGAAGATAGAGCAAATGGCACGAAGGAAGGAGGGTTCAGCATGGCACGGGTTCTGGCTGGCAGTAGCGTCACCATCAGTTACATTGGGACGCTGGAGGATGGGACCATTTTTTACAGCACCAAGGAACATGGAGCCATGACCATAACGGTCGGCGCCGACGAGGTATTCCCGGCACTGGAGGGTGCCATCATCGGCATGCAGGCTGGTGAAACGAAGAACATCGTGCTCTCTGCCGAAGAGGCTTACGGTCCGCGCCTCAAGGAGAATATCATCCGGGTGGCGCGCAACGCGTTTCCCGCCGGGAAGGAGATCCTGGCCGGTCAGAAGTTGAGCGTCGGCTTTTCCGGTGGGGCGTCCAGGGTGATGACGGTGACCGCGGTGAACGAAACGGAGGTTACCCTGGACGGCAACCACACCCTGGCGGGACTGGAACTCACCTTCGCTCTCAGGGTGGACCGGGTTGATTGAACAGCGGTTCAAGGCTTGATATGGAGGCCGATCAGGCTGGCTGTCAGGGAAGGGGCTGGAGAAATTCAGGGGACTGTTGATTTTGCTGAATCGGCAATTTCAACAGTCCCCTGTCACTGCCTTAAAGAAACCTGGCATCGGCGCGGCTGTCCGGGCTAGAAACTCTCGAAACCGTCGTCTCCCTTGCTGAGTTCGAAGGCGATTCCGCCACCCATCGCAACCTTTCGGCTTGCGCCGGTCGAGACGGTATTGCGCGCATGGGTGAGAACCTTCTTCTTGCCGCCTTGTCTGGTCGGCGCCGGTGCCGGCGCCTCCCGGCCCGCGAGGCGATGCGCGGTATTGCCGCCTGCCACCTTGAAGAAGGCTATGGTGTCCTGCAACTGTTCGGCCTGACTGGAGAGTTCTTCCGCGGTGGAAGATATCTCCTCCGAGGCGGACGCGTTTTGCTGGATCACCTGATCCAGCTGCTGGATTGCCTTGTTGATCTGCTCGGCCCCCATGTCCTGTTCCCTGCAGGCGGCGCTGATCTCCATCACGAGTTCGGCCGTCTTTTGAATGTCCGGCACGATCTGGTTCAACTTCTGGCCCGCCGTCTCCGCGATCTGCACGCTGCTTGAGGAGAGGGCGGAGATCTCCGCCGCGGCTTTCTGGCTCCTTTCGGCAAGCTTGCGCACCTCCGAGGCCACCACGGCGAATCCCTTGCCGTGCTCGCCGGCACGCGCCGCCTCGATGGCGGCATTCAGCGCCAGCAGGTTGGTCTGCCTGGCGATCTCCTCGATGATCGATATCTTCCCCGCGATCTCCTTCATGGCGGAAACGGTATGGATGACCGCCTTGCCGCCTTCCTGAGCGTCTATGGAGGATTTCGAGGACATCTTTTCGGTCTGGATGGCGTTGTCGGCATTCTGCCTGATATTGGAGGACATCTCCTCCATCGAGGAGGAGACCTCCTCCGCGGCCGCGGCCTGTTCGCTTGCCCCCTGGGACATCTCTTCGGCACTGGACGACAGTTCCTGGCTCCCTGCAGCCACGTTGTCGGCAGCCGCCTTGACATCCGATACCACCTCGCTCAATTTGTTAACCATGGCGTGCAGGGCGATCATGAGTTCGTCCTCCGCCGAGCGCTCCGCGATCTTGACGGTGAGATCCCCCTTGGCGATCTCCTTGGCCGCCTCGGCTATCATCCGGGTCGCCTCGGTCGAGCTGTTGACGGCGGCGGCTATGGCGTCGAAGGTCTGCTTGACTTGCGCTGTGTCGCTGTCGGCCGGCTCCGTGACCAGGGCGATGCTGAGGTCGCCTTTGGCGAGTTTGTTGAGGCCGTGCACCAGCTTTGCGGTTTCCTGCTCCTGGTAGTCGGCGATCTTTCCGGCCTGCCGCGCCGCAGCCTTAACCGACGACAGATCGGTTACCACCTCCAGGACGCCGATCACCTTGCCGCTGCCGTCCTTGATCGGCACGCCGGTATAGGAGATGTCCAGATCGACCCCGGCTGCAGGATGGGCATCGGTTTCCCTGGTAGCCTCGTGACCGCCGGTCATCACCTGGCTGCAGGCGCAGTTCAGGGTTTTGCAGTCGCCGGTCTTGAAGTGGTCGTAGCATTTAGTGCCGGCCACCTGGGCCGGTGTCTTGCCGCCGACCTTTGCCCCGAGCTGGTTCATGAACAGCACGTTGAAATCGGTGTCGATGATCATCGCCGGGCTCGGCATGCTGTCCAGGAAGCCCACCAGCCTGCCGATGGTGTCGTTGACCCCCTGCACGATGTCGCGATATGCGCCCTGGTGCTTGCCGGCATCGGCGCGGGTATGCAGGCGCCCTTCCAGGGCCGCCTGGGAAAGGAGAGCCGCATCGGCGCTCAGCGTGTTGATCACCTTGACGCAGCTGTTCAGCGCCTCGGCAATCGACTCGAAGGTCTCCTTGACCTCCAAGGTATCCTGATCCGCAGGCTCGGCGCTGATGGCGAAGTCGACCTCGCCCTTGGCAAGTTTGCCCAGCCCTTGCACCAGCTTCCTGGTTTCCCGCTCCTGGTAGTCGCCGATCTTTTTGGCCAGCCGTGCCGCGCTTTTTACCGCTGTCTGGTCCGATACCACCTCGAAGACCCCGATCACCGCTCCCGCCTCGTTGCGAAGCGGCATGGCGCTGTAGGCTATCTCCAGATCCAGCCCGGGCGCCGGGTGGGCGTCGGTCTCGCTGCTGGCCATGACTCCGCTCTGGATCGCCCTGCCGCAGGCGCAGTTCGCCGTCTTGCAGTCGGAGGTCTTGAAATGGTCGTAGCATTTCTGACCCACAACCTGGGCGGGGCTCTTCCCGCCGACCTTGGCCCCCAATTCGTTCATGTACAGCACGCTGAAATCGCAATCGATGATCATGGCGGGCGCCGGCATGGTGTCAAGCAGCCCGACCAGTCTCGTGATGGTCGCGTTGACCCCTTCGATGATCTTGCGGAAATCCCCCTGGTGTCTGGTGGCATCCGCGCGCGTGGCAAGCCTTCCCTCTAGCGCGGCTTTGGCGAGCAGGTCGCCATCGCTAACCATGGCCTTCACCGCGTCCACCGTCTTCTGGAGGCTTCTGGAGAGGAGGTCCTTGTCGGATTTGGCGTTGAACTCTACGGCGAGGTCGCCTGCCGCCATCCTTTCGGCTGCCTTGGCTGCCTCCGTGATGTTGGTCGCCATCTTCCTCAAGGCGTGGGCCAGCCTGCCGGTCTCATCCCTCGAATCGGCCGGGATCTCGACGTCGACATCCCCCAGCGCCAGCTGGTCGGCGGCCAAGATGAGCTTTCCGATATTCCTGGTGATCCTTGAGGAGACAAGATAGGCCAATAGCAGCACCGCACCGATTATCACCAGCGTGGCTGCAGCAATCTTCCAGCGCAGCGCCGCCATCTCCTTGTGCATGTCGTCGACATAGAGCCCGCTGCCGACCACCCAGCCCCAGGGTTGGTAGAGCTTCACATAAGATAACTTCCGGACGGCGGCTGTTGTACCGGGCTTGGGCCAAAGGTATTCCACCAGCCCTTCCCCGCTGGCCTTGGCGGTATTGACGAATTCGACAAACACCGCCTTGCCGTTGGGATCCATCATGGTGCTCTGGTCTTTTCCGTCCAGCTCCGGTTTGATCGGATGCATCACCATCTTTGCCTGGAGGTCATTGATCCAGAAGTACTCCTTTTCGGCGTAGCGCATCAGCCTGATGCGATCCTTGGCACGTGTCTGGGCCTCCTGCAGGGTGAACTCGCCCTTCCTGGCCCTTTCCTCATATTCGGCGATCAGACCGATGGGGAGATCGACCACAGATTTCAGGGTGGCTTCTCTTTCGGCCAGCATTTTCCTTTCCAGATCGGGTAGCAGGTAAAGAAAATTCACCGAGGAGATGATGAGAACCGTAGCCAGAGAAATGCTCATTACTTTTGCCGCGATGTTCCATTCATTAAAGCGTCGCATCTTCATGCTCCCTTCTCCTTAAGGCGGTGCTGTGAGCATCCGGGTCGATAGGTGGGGGCACCTTTCTAATGAAATCCCGACACTCTCACCGCATTCATCGGGAAATGACCGTAGAACTTTAGGGATAATTTGGGGGTAACTTTACAAAAATGTGCGACAACCGTTCGGGCAGCGGGCAGTGGTAATAAAGGAGGCTGCTGGCGCCCCTGGTCCGGCTTCGGGAACGCCGCGCTAACCCTGCCAGAATGCGTATTGCCAGGGATGAGGCTGAAGCGAAAAAAAGGCCGTTGCCTCCGGGAGTACCGGAGGCAACGGCCATAGTTACCTGACTGCGCAGATCTTCCGCTCAAAAAACATCCTCCCTTCCGGCCACCTCTAGCGCATCGGCCCCACGTAGAACGGCCGCATCATCTCGTTGTCCTCGTGTGAGAGGATGTGGCAGTGCCATACGTACTTGCCGGCCAGGTCGAACTTCGCCTTGATGCGGGTGATCTCGTCCGGGTAGGCGATCACGGTATCCTTGAACCCTTTTTCCCAAGGCTCCGGAGCCCGGAGTTCCCCGGCCGCGTTCTGACGGTTGACCACCTGGAACTGCACCTGGTGCAGGTGAATGGGGTGGGCGTCCATGGTGAAGTTGCTGATCTCCCAGATCTCCGTGGCGCCCAGTGCCGGGTTCTCCGTTATCGGGTCATCGAACATCATCGGCATCCCCATACCTTCGGAGTCCACGGTTCCCAGCATGGCCATGGAGGGACCAAACGGAACGGCTTGCGGATCGGTGGGGTCGTAGACGATGCCGCCGTTATGCTTGTACGTGACCAGAACCGTCGCGCTGTCCGCCTCATTCAGGCTCACCTGGCGCGTGTTGCCGGCGTTGCCTAGCGGGGAGAAGGCGGGAAGCTTCAGGTTTGCCGGGTTCGTGCTGCTATCTGGGGAGGTGAGCGGCACCACGCGGAACTGCATCACCTTCCCGGTGGTCTCGGGGTTGGCGGCCGGGAAGTCGATTCCGGGCGCTCCGCCGCCAAACGGCTCATCGGGACCGAGGTTGAGCAGGGTGATGGTGCTGCCGGGCCTGAATGACGAAAAATCTACTATTACGTCGGCTCGCTCTGCAGGACCCATGAGAAGTCGGCTCTGCGAGACCGGCCGGGGCAGAAAACCTCCGTCGCTGCCGATCTGCCAGAAGACGAGCGGCTGATCGGAACTCAAGATGAGGAAGCGGGAGTCGCTGCCGTTAAGCATGCGGAAGCGGTACTGCCGGGGCTCCACCTCGAGGTAGGGCCAGGTCTTGCCGTTGACCACCATGGTGTTGCCGAAAAATTCCGGATTCCAGACCGGGGGTATGTCGCTCCTGCCGCCGGTGGCCTGCTCGGGAATGAACGGGATCTTCAGCTGGTTCACCGGGAGAGCTTCGAAGAAGGCCCGGTTGTCCGGATAAGAGAGTGATCCGTCTTCGTTGAAGCTGCGGTCCTGGATCGCCAGGGGAATCTCGTAGTATTTTTTCCCCGGAGGATCGCCCAGTGCAGGGGCCGGCCCCGGCAGAACGCCCGCCCTGAGGTCGGATCCGCCGCCGCGCAGCAGGTAGAATCCGGCAGGGCCCGCGTAGACGTTAAGCCTGGTGAGCCCCAGGGCGTGGTCGTGATACCAGAGAGTGGTCGCTTTCTGGTCGTTCGGGTACTGGAAGAGCGCGGCACCCTCCTGCACAGGGACCCCGGCGATCTGCTCGAAGTCGCTGCCGCGGGTGGCATAGCCTGAAGGTATGTTGCTGGCTGCGGGAAGGTACCAGGAGGTAGGAAAGCCGTCGCTCTCCGGTCCTACGTGTGCTCCGTGCACATGGCTCACGATGGGAACCGGTCCGCTGTAGGGAAGCTGGCTGAAGCCCGCGCAGTCGGTCCTTTGGCTTCCATCCAGGCATTGCCTACCCGGGTTGGCCCAGTGCAGGGTCTGGTCCACCCTCAATAGATGGGGGAGGTAGGCGCCGGTGCTCTGGTCCTTGAGGTCGTTGATCCACTTGACCCGGACCGGCTTTTTCACCCGGGCTTCAATGGTGAATGCCGGGTAGTGAAAAGTGGCTGGATGGTTGATGGAGCCGTAGCTCCAGACCGTGGTGGCCGGCAGGGGTGCGGGAAGCACCTGCTGCTGGAATTGCCGCACCGCGATCTCGTAGAAATCGACCTTCTTCCCCTTCTCCATCACCTCGCCCGAAAGCGGCATCGCCGGGGGAATCACGAGCGGTGCCACGAACTTCGGGATGCTGACCGGGTCCAACGGTGCCTGGGCCAGGGCCGCCGGAATCAAGGTGGTGGAGCTGAACAGCGCGAAAATGACGACACCGAGCATGCTGTTTTTCCTTTTCATGGTATTCCTCCTTGCTGGATGCTGTGCCCCGGATGGGACGCACCGTTGAGCCTGACGGCCCGGTTGCACCGGGATTGCCTGTTTTGACCGGCTGATGCGCCGCCCAAGGCTGTGAATGTCGGAAAACATTGCAGGGGTAACATTAAATAACAGGGGGCTGGATGTCCGGACGGGAGATGGTTTTCTGTACATGAAACGGGAAGGTCGACCTGCAGATGAGGCAAGAGCATGAAGCGTGCCGGGCGGGAAAAGAGTGGCTTTTTATGAGTAATACAAATAAAACGGGTGGGGCGGATAAGCGACTCGGCGCGCGGAAGGGTGCAAATTTTGATCAATTCTGCCAATTGTCTGCACACCTTTTTGCCGTCCGGGTTGCAGTCTCGAATCGAGCCGGGGGGAGTTGACGAGCACCCGCAAGGGGTGCTTGTAAGGAATCGGCTGGCTTACGGGGGGAGCACCCGCAAGAGGGTGCTCCTACGGAATCGGCGGGCTTGGGGGGAGCATCCGGCGAGGGGGTGCTTCTAAGGAGTCGGCGGGTTGGCTAGGGGAGAGTTGCCGACAGCACCCGAAACGCGGTGCTCCAGCGGAATCGGCGCTTTGGGCAGGTTATCCCCTTGTCCGAAATTTCACTTTGCCGGAATCGTGATGCAGAGGCACTCCCCTTCGGCATAGGTGGTATCGCCGCAGAAGATGCGGCCGTGCACCATCACCTTGCGCCCCTGGGCCGAGATGACCCGGCTCTCCACGGTGACCACCTTCTGCAGCGGCAACATGTTCCGGAAACTGACGTTCAGGTTGCCGACCACGATCGGATAGCCCGCGGCCCAGGCGGCGAGCCCCAGCGCCTCGTCCATCACCGCGGCCACTGCGCCGCCGTGGGCATGACCGGGGGGACCCTCGGTCTCCGGACCGAACCAGATGCGTGCATGCAGATGCTGCTCGCTGTCCCGGTAGTAGCGTGCCCTGAAGCGGCTCCCCTCCGGTTCGCCGGAGACAAAGCGCAGCGATTCGCCCACCAGCGAAGGTGCGTCAAAATGGATCCAACCGGCATCGCCGCCCAGGTCCACCGGCGGGCAAACGTCTACGGATACTTTCTCGACTGCTGACTCAGGCACAGATATTCTCCTTCACTCGATTCCCAAGAGGTCGGGATCGTCTTTGGATTTCACGATTAGCAGCTAATCTTCCGCCGCAGAAACTCCCTCCCCTTCAGCCTCCGCCAAGGCTACGGCTGACAAGTCAAGGCGAGGGAGGGGGTGGGGATCACTGCTATTAAAGTTAAGCTCCTGCCTGCTGCTCGCTCCCCCTCCCTTGA
>DNRQ01000198.1:255-24293 GCA_003499925.1 Geobacter sp. | reverse complement strand
GCGTGCGGGAAATTAGCACTGACCTTAACTTTAATGGCAGTGGGGGTGGGGATGGGGTGGTGCCGCACCCCGTATGCTGAAGATCAGCGCTCGGCGTCGCTGTTGCTTTGTTGTCCGGCCGGTTCCTGGCTGTTCAGCGCGAGGTGTTTGATCATCTTCTGCCGGTACTCCACGATCTCCTTCCTGAGAGAGCCCAGCTGCGCCATCTTTTCGTCGACCTTGTCGATGTGCTGGTCCAGGATTTCGATCAGGCGCGGGATCATCTTGTCGGTCTGCTTGGCATCACCGTAGGCGACGTAGAGATCCTGCATCTCCTTGATGGTCAGGCCGAGTTCCTTGAGCTTCAGTATGAATTTTATCCTTCTGAAATAGTAGGGGGTATAGCCCCTGGTCGCGCCATCAAGCCTTTGCACCGACTCGATGATCCCCACTTCCTCCCAGTAGCGCAGGGTCCTGGTCGTCAGACCGTACGCCTTCGCCAGATCCCCGATCGATACCGCTACCTCGCCTTCTTTGAGCAGATTCGCCATGTATTTCACCTTTACGTAAACCCGCGTGGATGATCTTTAGATGATAGCCGGCTCTTTGTCAACCGCTTTATGGAAAATTGCGGTCTCAGCCGAGGGAACGGAGAAAATGTTTTTATTAATTTATAAATCTGTTTTATTTATGCTTGACATGCACGTAAACTGGAGATACCTTATCGGCAGGCCATTCCCCAGATCTGCCTGAAGTCCGGCAAATCCGCCCGTGTGACGCAGGATATCAGGAGGGGGTGGGTACTGGATTGTCAGCAGCAACCTGCCTCTAACGTCAAGGTTATCGGTACGGATCAGGAGAATTACAAACGGAGGTTTAAATGAGCGAGCTGCTTGAGAGGATCAGAAAGGAGAGCCTGCACGCCGGATAACGGGCGAGGTGCAGACGATCCCGTTTTTCCGCAACGGCAGCGGCAGAGCCGGGCTGAACAACGGGACCGGGAAGATCGGAACTGGGACTAGCCGCTGGTTGTCAGGTGAGGATCAACAATGGCGAAGGAAAAGAAGGTCGGGGCAAGGGCGGGGCACGAAAAGACCATGCAACTACTGGAAATGCTGGCTGACGAAAAGCAGGACTGCTCTGTTTCCGCTTTGTCCCGAAGGGCTGGGATCAGCAGGTACAAGATGACGGGCCTGCTGGCGAGCCTGGAGAGCAAGGGGGTGGTCGAGTGCGCGGTCGAAAGCGGCCAATGTGACGAAGGGTGCGCCGTTTTGCTGGGGCGGAAACTGCTGGAGCATGCAGACCGTCTCGGGCCGGACCGATCGCTGCTGGAATCATTTCCGCGCCGGCATAATGAGGCGATGTACCAGGCCATCGTCGTCGACGCCAGGCCGGTGATCGAGTCGCTTGCGCTTCAGCATAACGAGGCGATGTACCTGACCATCCTCAAGGGGGACGAGGTGCTGTTTCTCGACATGGTCGACTGCCGCTGGCAGGTAAAGGCTGAGCCTTTGGTCGGTAAAAGGTTCCCCTTCTTCAGCAACGCCGCAGGCAAGGTGATGCGGGCGATAGATTCCTGGGATCTGCTGGAAAAAATCGCCAAGAGGTGGCGTCGCGGCCAGCTCCGCTTTCCCGACCTCGCCGGTTTTCGGGCCGAGCTGGAGACGATCCGGGAGACAGGCGTGGCTGTCGATTGCGGCGGCATGGGGGAGGGGATCATCACGGTCGCGGTAGCGGTCAGGGATTATGCCGGCAAGGTGGTCGGCGCCCTGACCATGCTGGGCCCATCTTTCCGGCTCCTAGGCGAGCGGTTGGAGCAGGAGATCATCCCTTCGCTGCTCCTGAGTGGGGAACTCCTCTCCATGAAGTTCGGCTATGTCGGCCGTGACGGCGGGCGCGGGCAACAATAGAGGGGCACTGTCATCAAGCTAAGGGAATAAGAGGTAGGGTGGGCCGTGCCCACCACACCCGGCACCAGCTTGTGCAACGAGACGGAAGCGGGGCGCCCGCTTTCGGTATGGCCATAACCTAAACAGAAGGAGTGACAGCCATGGCGGAAAAAAACCTTGATTGGGAGATGATTGCAAACAACAGCAAGTTTCTGGAACTGAAAAGCAAAAAACGCAATTTCCTGTTCAGTTGGTGGGTGATCTCGACTCTCTACTACCTGCTCCTCCCGGTCCTCTCCGGCTACTTCCCGGAGCTCTTCCGCATCAGGGTGGTCGGCCCGATCAACTTCGGCTACGTCTTCATCCTCTCACAGTTCGTGGTCGCCATCGGCGTGGCGGCCTACTACGCCCATGTGGCCAACAAGGATTTCGACAGGCTTACCAAGCAATTGCTCGATGCACTTCAATAGGGGAGGGGATAGCATGAAAAAGAACATGGCCGCCATAACGATTGCTCTTTCATTGTCCGTCTGTGCCGTCGCTGCCGTCTCGGCAGCACCCGCAGGCGCTGCATCTGCACCCGCCGTATCGGCAGCCGCCGCGCCGCTCGCCGCGGCTGCCGCTCCCGCTCCCGCTACTGCTGCCACCGCCAAGGCCGCGGAGAGCGCGCCGGCAAAGGTGACTCCCAACAGGGGGATCACCATCGGCATGTTCGCACTGATCATCGGCGTCACCATGGGGGTCGTGGTCTGGGCCGCCAAAAAGACCCAGACCGCCGCCGACTTCTACACCGCAGGCGGAGGGATCACCGGTCTCCAAAACGGCTGGGCCATCGCCGGGGACTACATGTCGGCCGCCTCCTTTCTCGGCATGTCCGGCCTGATCTCCCTCTACGGGATCGACGGCTTCATGTATGCGGTGGGACCGATGTTTTCATTCATCGCCATCCTGCTCGTCATTGCCGAGCCGTGCCGGAACGCCGGCAAATACACCCTGGGCGATATCCTCTCCTTCAGGTCCTCACCGAAGATCGTCCGTGCCGTGGCGGCCCTCTCCACGGTGACCGTCTCGATCTTCTACCTGATCGCCCAGATGGTCGGCGCGGGAAAGCTGATGCAGATGCTGCTGAACATCCCTTACCGGGTCTCGGTGATCGGGGTCGGCGCCCTGATGGTGGCCTACGTGGTGTTCGGCGGGATGAAAGCGACCACCTGGGTGCAGATCATCAAGGCTTCCCTTCTCATGGGTGCGACCACGGTCCTCTGCTTTCTCGTTGCCCTCAAAAGCGGCCTGAATCCGGTCACCTTCTTCACCGATATCGTGAACAGCAGCGCCATCCAGGAGCATGTGCGGATGAACGTGCTCAAGGACATCATCCCCAAGGAGGGGGTCGATTACGGCCAGCGCTTCCTGGAGCCGGGATTGTTCCTGAAGAATCCGCTGGACCAGATATCGCTCGGCATCGCCTGGGCGCTCGGTGCGGCGGGATTGCCCCACATCCTGATGCGCTTCTTCACCGTTCCCAGCGCCAAGGAAGCGCGCAAATCGATCATCATCGCCCTCTTTCTCAACGCAAGCTTCTTCTTCATGATCAGCATCATCGGCTTCGGTGCGGCTCTCTACCTGACCCCCCAGAGCATTCTGGCGGTGGACAAGGGGGGGAACATGGCGACGCTCCTGCTGGCCCAGTTCATGGGTGGCGGCGCCGGCAGTCTTGGCGGCGACATCTTCCTCGCCTTCATCTGCGCGGTCGCCTTTGCCACCATCCTGGCGGTCGTTTCCGGTCTCGTGCTGGCGGCCTCCGCTGCCATCGCCCATGACGTTTATGTGAACATCATCAAGGACGGCAAGGCCGATCAGCACCTGCAGGTCAAGGTGGCCCGTATCACCTCCCTGCTGGTCGGTACCGCCGCCATCCTGATGGGACTTGCGGCGGAGAAGGAGAATGTCGTCGCCCTGGTCGCCCTGGCCTTCGCCGTTGCCGCCTCGGGCAACTTCCCGGTCATCATCCTTTCCCTGTTCTGGAAGAGGTTCAATACCGCCGGCATCGTTTCCGGGCTGGTGGTGGGGACCGTTACCGCGCTCGGCCTGGTGATGATCTCCCCGGTGATGACCTATCCCAAGAAGGTCGCCGCCGACGCCAAGAAGGTCGTGGAAACCCTGGAGCAGAAGATGGCAGGCGGTGCGGTGCTGGCCGACAAAGAGGTGAAGGCCCTGGAGAAATCGAGGGTGGATTACGAGAAGAACAAGGACGGCACCTCCATGGTCGGTCTGGACAAGGCGATCTTCCCGCTGAAAAACCCGGGCATCTTCTCGGTCCCCATCGGCTTCCTGGCTGCGGTCTTCGGCTGCCTGCTGTTCCGCGACAAGCGGGCCGAAGAGATGTTCGCCGAGATCGACGTGCGCCAGAACACGGGGCTCGGGATCGCCAAGGCATCGGATCACTAAGCTTCCGGAGAGGAAGGCCTCGCAGCTGTGACAACCTGCGAGGCTGGCGGAAGAATTAGGACCTGCGACGCTACCGCTTCTACTCCCCTCCCCCGGAGGGGGAGGGTTAGGGAGGGGGACCTCTGCCGGTTCTTCGCAGAAGCCAAGGTCTTCCCCCCTCCCGACCTCCCCCCTCCGGGGGGAGGAGAGTGAGAAGGCGCCGGGCGGAGCTGACAAGTTCCCCCCGAAATACGCGCGCCAGGCGGCGTGGCAGGCCAATCGGTTGATCATCAGGAGGTGATGTATGACGAGTGCGGTAACTGCGCAGGAAACCACGCCGCTTGCCGGAAGCGCGGGGGATGAAGGTGTCCGGCTTCTCTATGCGCTGAGCAAGGAGGAACTGGTCAGGATCATCACCGATGACGCCAAAAATTGGCTGGCACACGACGGGGTCTGGTTCCAGTCCCTGGAGAAGAAATTCGGCATGGAGGTGGCGGTAGACATCGACACCGATGCCTGGCGGCTCTTCACCGTCATCGAAGCCAAAAGGATCATGGAGCGCCTGGGGATCAGGCCCGGCGGCGGCATTCCGGCACTGGTGGAATGCCTGAAACACCGCTTCTACGCGCGCCTGAACCTGCAGGAATGCATCGAGGTCACCGAAGACCGCGCCGTTTTCCGCATGATCGACTGCCGTGTCCAGTCGGCACGCAAGCGCAAGGGATTGCCGGACCATCCCTGCAAGTCGGTCGGAATCGTGGAATACTCGGGATTTGCCGCCACCATCGACCCGCGGATACTGACCCGCTGCATCGCCTGCCCGCCGGATGCGCACCCGGATCAGTTCTGGTGCGCCTGGGAATTTTCCCTCACTGGCTCACTTCCGGAGAATCCGGAGCTGACTAGCGCTGATCTGTAGTCACAAAGCCCCCCTCCCCTTGCAAAGGGGGAGGGGGGGCACTGCAGTTAACTTACCCGATTAACGCTGCTGTTCAAGTGCCTCCCCCTTCAAGGGGGAGGCTAGGAGGGGGATGGGGCTGTATCCGAGCCGAATTTACCCCCATCCTCCCCGACCCTCCCCTTGAAGGGGAGGGTCGGGCTTTCAGCGGAAGAATAGCACTGGTTGTTACGTTATACCTCTGCCTCCCTCCCGGTCGGATTCCGGGATGACAAAAGGAATCGACGAAATAGCCTACAAGGAGAAAACGACATGCATACCGCCGCTGCGGCACCTTATAAATCCGGACACAAGATCCGTTTCGTCACGGCCACCAGTCTCTTCGACGGCCATGACGCTTCAACCAACATCATCAGGCGGATGCTCCAGGCCTCGGGGGTCGAGGTGATCCACCTGGGGCATAACCGGTCGGTGGAGGTCATCGTCGGCGCCGCCATCCAGGAGGACGCCCAGGGGATCGCGGTCAGCTGCTACCAGGGGGGGCATGTCCCGTTCTTCAAGTACATCCGCGATCTCCTGAAGGAGCGGGGTGCCGAGCACATCCGGGTTTTCGGCGGCGGCGGCGGCGTGATCGTTCCCGAAGAGATCCGCGAGATCGAAGGGTACGGGGTGAGCAAGATCTTCTCCCCGGAAGACGGCCGGCGCATGGGGCTGCAGGGGATGATCAACCACATGCTGGAGCTTTGCGACTTCAGCCCGGAGCGCGACCTCGACGCGGAGATCGAACGGCTCAAGGGGAGCGATATCCGGGCGGTGAATACCCTGATCACCCTGGCTGAGCAGGCCGTGCACCAGCAGAGCGAGGGGTACGGGACGGTCCGGGAGCGGATCCGCGCCATGGGACGCGAGGTCCCGGCCCTGGGGATCACCGGCACCGGCGGGGCGGGGAAGAGTTCCATCACCGACGAGCTGGTGCGCCGCTTCATCAGGGACTTTCCGGAGAAGAGGGTGGCGATCCTGGCGGTCGACCCGTCCCGGCAGCGGACCGGCGGCGCGCTCCTGGGGGACCGGATCCGGATGAATTCCATCAACACCGACCGGGTCTACATGCGCTCGCTCGCCACCCGCGATTCCCGCTCGGAACTCTCCGCAGCCATCGGGGACGCCATCGACGTGGTGCGGGCCTCCGGCTTCGACCTGATCATCGTCGAGACTTCGGGGATCGGCCAGGGGGACGCCGGCGTGGTCGCTATCTGCGACGTCTCCCTTTACGTGATGACCTGCGAGTTCGGGGCGCCCACCCAGCTGGAGAAGATCGACATGCTCGACTTCGCCGACCTGATCGCGCTGAACAAGTTCGAGCGCAAGGGGTCGCAGGACGCCCTGCGCAACGTGCGCAAGCAGTACCGGCGCAACCGCAACCTGTTCGAGACGGCCGACGAAGAGCTGCCGGTCTACGGCACCATCGCCTCCCAGTTCAACGATCCGGGCACCAATGTCCTGTACCGGGCGGTGCTGGACCGCTTCAACGAGAAGAAGGGGCTCGGCTGGCAATCCCGGCTGGAGATCACCGAGCGTGAAAGCCTGAAGCAGTACATCATCCCGCCGGACCGGATCCACTACCTGGGCGAGATCGTCCATTGCGCCCGGAATTACCGGAAAACGGTGCAGGCCCAGGCGAGCGTCGCGCGTACCCTGTTCCAGCTCAAGGGGACGAGGGCACTGGTCAAGGGGGAGGCGGCCGCGGCGGAAATAGACCAGCTGGTCAGCTCCTTTGACGGCAAACTGCAGGAGGAGCCGCGGCGCATCATCGAAGAGTGGCCGGCGCTCAAGGCGTCCTACCGTCAGGACGCGCTGGTGACCAAGGTGCGCGACAAGGAGATCCGCACCGAGCTGTACACCACCTCGCTTTCCGGGACCAGGATCCCGAGGGTCTGCGTCCCCGATTACGAGGAGTGGGGGGAGATCGTCAAGTGGAGCATGAAGGAGAACGTGCCGGGCTGCTTCCCTTACACCGCTGGGGTGTTTCCCTTCAAGAGGGTCGAGGAGGACCCCAAACGCCAGTTTGCCGGCGAAGGGACCCCGGAGCGGACCAACCGGCGCTTCCACTACCTGTGCCAGGACGACGGCGCCAAGCGGCTTTCCACGGCGTTCGACAGCGTGACGCTCTACGGCGAGGATCCGGACTACCCGCCCGACGTCTACGGCAAGGTGGGGGAGAGCGGGGTCTCCATCTGCACCGTCGAGGACGTGCAGAAGCTCTACGCCGGCTTCGACCTCTGCGCCCCCTCGACCAGCGTCTCCATCACCATCAACGGTCCGGCGCCGATGATGCTCGCCATGTTCTTCAACGCGGCGATCGAACAGCAGTTGGAGCTGTTCCGGCAAGCGCAGGGGCGCGAGCCGTCCGCCGACGAGTATGAGCAGGTCAGGTCGCGCACCCTGCAGACGGTCCGCGGCACCGTTCAGGCCGACATCCTCAAGGAGGACCAGGGGCAGAACACCTGCATCTTCTCCACCGAATTCGCCCTGAAGATGATGGGGGACATCCAGCAGTACTTCATCGAACAGCAGGTGAGAAACTATTACTCCGTTTCCATAAGCGGCTACCACATCGCCGAGGCGGGGGCCAATCCCATCTCCCAGCTCGCCTTCACCCTGTCGAACGGCTTCACCTACGTCGAGTACTACCTGTCGCGCGGCATGCAGATCGACGACTTCGCCCCCAACCTCTCCTACTTCTTCTCCAACGGGCTCGACCCGGAGTACACCGTGATCGGCCGGGTGGCGCGGCGCATCTGGGCCGTGGTGATGCGGGAGAAATACGGCGCCAACGACCGGAGCCAGAAGCTCAAGTACCACATCCAGACCAGCGGGCGCTCGCTGCACGCGCAGGAGATGGATTTCAACGACATCCGGACCACGCTGCAGGCCCTGATGGCCATTTACGACAACTGCAATTCGCTGCACACCAACGCCTACGACGAGGCGGTCACCACCCCCTCGGAGGAGTCGGTGCGCCGGGCCATGGCGGTGCAGATGATCATCACCAAGGAGCTCGGGCTGGCCCGGAACGAGAACCCGCTCCAGGGGGCCTTCATCATCGACGAGCTTACCGACCTGGTGGAAGAAGCGGTGCTGGCCGAGTTCGAGAGGATCGACCAGCGGGGCGGGGTGCTGGGCGCCATGGAGACCCAGTACCAGCGGAGCAAGATCCAGGACGAGTCGATGCTTTACGAGCACAAGAAGCACTCCGGCGAGCTCCCGATCATCGGGGTGAATACCTTCCTCAACCCGCGTGCCGACGAGGAACAGCTGCCCGGGGAGCTGGCCCGTGCCACGCCGGAGGAGAAAGAGCAGCAGATCCGGAACCTGCGCGCATTTCAGGAGCGCAACAAGGAGAAGGCGCCGCTTGCCCTCAAGCGGCTGCAGGAGAGCGCCGTTGCCGGCGGCAACATCTTCGCCGAGCTGATGGAGGCGGTCAAGTGCGCCTCGCTGGGGCAGATCACCCGGGCGCTTTACGAGGTGGGCGGCGAATACCGGCGCAACATGTAGAGAGAACAACTTTAAGGGAATAGCTTTAAGGAGGCCAGCGTGCCAGCACCCTCTCGAAGCCAACTCTCCCTCTCCCACCGGGAGAGGGCCGGGGTGAGGGAGTTGCGGTTCTGGCGGACCAAGGCCGGCATAGTTCATTTCCGACTAGCGATGATCTTCCGCTGTTCAGGTTCCTCCCCCTTCAAGGGGGAGGTCAGGAGGGGGATGGGGTTTTTTTGCGCCGCTACTACCCCATCCCCACCCCCACCCTCCCCTTGAAGGGGAGGGAGTTTTTTCAGCGGAAGATCCTTGCTAATCAGGTAGTTATTTCTGTTCTTGCTAGTAAGCTGATAAACGCTAAGGCGCCGCCCTCACCCCTGCCCCTCTCCCGGAGGGCGAGGGGATGACCCTCTAATCAGTTCCAATACCACGCAGGGGGACCTATGTATGTTTTACAGGCAATAAACAATAGAAGGAGCATCAGGAAATATAAGGATACCCAGGTTGAGTGGGACAAGGTCGGCCAGGTGCTGGATGCGGCACGCCTGGCGCCTTCCTGGAAGAACAGTCAATGCTGGCGCTTCCTGGTGCTGAACTCGGCGGCGAAAAAGGACGCGCTGATGGGCGCCTTTCCGGAGGATAACCCGGGGAAAAAGGCGCTGGCCCAGGCGCCGGTGCTGCTCGTGGTGTGTGCCGACCCGGCCGAGTCGGGGGTGGAAAACGGCATCGAATATTACATCGCCGACACCGCCATCGCTTTCGAGCATATCTGCCTCGCGGCTTTCAGCCTCGGGCTTGGCACCTGCTGGATGGGTTGGTACGATGAGGCAGCCATAAAGAACGTGCTCGGCATCCCCGCGGGGATCAGGGTGGTCGGGGTAACGCCGCTCGGTTATCCGGACCAGGAGCCGAAACAGCGGCCGCGCAAGGATCTGACGGAGATTGCCTACTTCAACGACTGGGGGACGACCGATGCTGACTAAAATGGAATCGGAACAGAGAATCGCCAGGCTGCAGCAAGAGCTGAAGGCGAAGGGGATCGATGGCGCACTTTTCATCTACCCCATCGATGTCTACTATTTCTCCGGAACACGCCAGAATTCAACCCTCTGGATCCCGGCCCAGGGGAGCCCGCGTCTCTTTGCCCGGAAAAGCTATCTCCGTGCCCGGGGTGAGAGCCTCATCGAGGATACCCGCCCCTTTCCCTCCGGCAAGGAGTTTCCCGGTAATTTCGGCGCAGAGGTAAAGCGGATCGGTTTTACCTTCGATGTGGCACCGGTGCAGCAGTATAACTACTATGCCAAGCTCCTGCCGGGGCGCGACTTCGTCGACATCTCCTCGATCAACCGGGAGATCCGCTCGGTCAAGTCGGCGTGGGAAGTCGGGAAACTGAAAAGCAGCGGCGCCAGGCTCTGCGATGTCTTCAGGGCGGTTCCGGAGTTTCTCAAGGAGGGCATGCGGGAAGTGGACCTCTCCGCGGAGTTCGAATACCGCCTGAGAAAGGCCGGTGGCGAGGGTTATGTGCGGATGCGCGCCTTCAACCAGGAGCTGTTCCAGGGCTTGGCGGTTTCCTCCGCCACGGCGGGGAATCCCGGTTTCTTCGACGGCGCGGTAACCGGCGAGGGGATGTCCAGCGCCTCCCCCCATGGGGCATCGGCCGCGCAGATCGGCGCCGATACCCCGGTCCTGATAGACTACACGGGCGTTTTCAACGGCTACATCGTGGACATGACGCGAATCTTCGTGATCGGCAAACTGGCTCCGGAGCTGGAGCATGCCTTTGCCACGGCGCTCGCGATCCAGCAATACCTGGTTGACAACCTGAAGCCCGGGGCCGTATGCGAAGAGCTGTTTCTGAAGGCCGCGGAAATGGCGGAGGCCGCGGGGCTGGCGCAGAATTTCATGGGAGCGCCGGGGGAAAATGCCCGGTTTGTCGGGCATGGCGTCGGTCTGGAGCTGGACGAGTTTCCCGTGCTGGCCCAGGGGTTCAAGGTGGCGCTCCAGGTCGGGCAGACCATCGCCATCGAGCCGAAGTTCGTGCTCCCCGGCCATGGCGTGATCGGGATCGAGAATACCTTCGCGGTGAGCAGCCGGGGCGGCGTGAAGATCACGGACTTGCCGGACGATATCGTGTATCTGTAGAGCTGCCGGAGGGCGGGGTTACTAAAGAGAGAAGTTTTCAGGGGGGCAGCCGAGAGGTTGCCCCTTTGTTACTTTTTGACCACCCTCCGCGCCGCCCTTCGATCTTGGTCTGAGGCCAACAAAACATCTCGATCAGACACCTACTCACTCTCCTCCCCCCGGAGGGGGGAGGCCGGGAGGGGGGAAGGGGGGAAGACTGCGGCTTCTGGCAAAGAATCGGCCCGGTTCCCCTCCCTAGCCTTCCCCCTCCCTAGCCTTCCCCCTCCGGGGGAGGGGACCTTGGCTTCATCCATTTAATTCTCATTTGGGGGTGTTGAACCTCCGCTGCAACAAACTTCCTCCCCTTCAGGGGGGGTGGGGTCGGCAACCGCCCTTTCCCTTTACGTAAGATACCTAAAATCTGAAAATCGGGGTCCACAGCTTTCGGAGTTGCAAACAGCTTTACATCGTAGAAAGCCTTGCTGCCTGCGGTTAAGCTGCCCGCTGCTGACAATAAGCCATCTCACATAGAAACATGTTTTATATTTGCTTGACATGCACGTAAACTGAAGGTATATTCCCTGTAAATTTCTGCTGCTGGAGGTGGCGATGAAAGACGTATTTGTCGTTGAGTCTCAGAGAACGCCGTTTGGTTCGTTTGGCGGGGTACTGTCCGAGGTGGAGGCGCCTGTTTTGGGCGGCTCAGTGATAAAGGCTCTCCTGGAGCGAACCGGGCTGGATCCGGCTGAGGTTGATGAGGTGATTGCAGGACAGGTGCTGGGAGGCGGCGCGGGTCAGGCCCCGGCCCGTCAGGCGATGCGGGCGGCGGGTCTTCCCGACAGCACGCACGCCCTGGCCATCAACAAGGTTTGCGGCAGCGGCCTGAAGTCCATCATGCTCGGCGCCGGCTCCATCATGCTGGAGGATTCGGGTCTGGTGATAGCCGGCGGCATGGAGAACATGTCGCTTGCTCCCTTCATCCTGAAAAAAGGGCGTAACGGTTACCGGATGGGGCATGGCCAGCTCATCGACCTGATGATTTACGACGGGCTGCAGGACCCTTATACGGGGCGGCACATGGGCGAGATCGCCGAGGATGCTGTCGGCAAGCATGGGTTGACCCGCGAGGCGCAGGATGACTTCGCACTCCGTTCCTACCGGCTGGCCCAGGAAGCGGTCAAGGGTGGTGTATTCAAGGACGAGATTGCACCGGTCACCAAGAAGGGACGTAAAGGCGACGAAGTGGTCTCCGAAGATGAGGAGCCGTTCAAGGTCGATTTTGCCAAGCTAACCCAGCTCCGACCGGTATTCAGAAAGGACGGCACCATCACCGCTGCCAATGCCTCTACCATCAACGACGGGGCGGCATTCAGCCTGCTGGCTGGAGCTGCGGCAGTCAAGCGCTGCAAACTGACACCCAAGGCGCGTATCGTAGCCTATGCCACCTGCAGTTTGCACCCCGATCAGTACACCGACGCACCTGTCGGTGCCATCAACGCTGCCTGCGCCAGGGCGGGAATCAAGGTCAGCGAGATAGATCTCTTCGAGATCAATGAGGCCTTTGCCGCGGTGACCATGATAGCCATTAATGAGCTCGATCTCGATCCCTTGACGGTGAACGTGAACGGCGGTTCCTGCGCCATCGGCCATCCCATCGGCGCCAGCGGCGCCCGGCTGGCAGCCACCCTGATCCGTGAGTTGCACAAGCGTCAGAAGCGTTACGGCCTGGCGACCCTCTGCATCGGCGGCGGCGAAGCTGTAGCGGTTATTTTTGAAAGAGTGTGAGAAAAACAGGTTCAAAGTTCAAAGTTCAAAGTTCAAGGTCAGGAGGTTGACATGTTCAAGGTGGTCGGTGTTTTAGGAGCCGGGCAGATGGGCAGCGGCATTGCCCACGTCTTCGCCCAGCATGCATACCAGGTGCTGATTTTCGATATCTCGGAGGCGCAGCTTGAGAAGGCGCTGAAGTCGATCGAGAAAAACCTGGAACGGCAGGCAAACAAGGGGGTCATCTTCAGTACCAGCATCCAGGGAATCATGAGCCGGATCTCGGTGACCAGGGACCTGAGCGACTTTTCCGGCTGTGACCTGGTGGTGGAGGCTGCGAGCGAGAACGAGGCGCTGAAGTTCGAGCTGTTCCGCAAGCTGGACGAGATCGTCAATGAGAATGCCATTCTGGCCTCCAATACCTCATCCCTTTCCATTACCAGGATTGGCGCGGTAACAAAGCGTCCCGACAAGGTGATAGGGATGCACTTCATGAATCCCGTGCCGGTCATGCAGCTTGTCGAAGTGATCCGCGGTCTGGGTACCAGCGAAGAGACCTTTCACGCGATCGGCGCACTGGTCGCGAACCTCGGCAAGGAAATGGCCGTTTCCCAGGACTACCCCGGGTTCATCGTGAACCGCGTCCTGATCCCGATGATCAACGAGGCGGCCTTCGCGCTGTACGAGGGTATCGCCACGGCGGAGGACATCGACAAGGGGATGAAGCTCGGCACCAATCAGCCGATGGGTCCGCTCCAGCTTGCCGACTTCATCGGCCTCGATACGGTGCTCGCCATCTGCAACGTGCTTCATAACGGTTTCAAGGATCCCAAGTACCGTCCCTGCCCGCTGCTGGTGAAGATGGTGGATGCGGGATATCTGGGGAAGAAGTCGGGGAAGGGGTTTTACAGCTACTAGCTCTCCCCTTTCGAAAAGACCCCTTGCACCCTCCCCCAGCCCCTCCCATCGAAGGGAGGGGGGCTTATAGTCCCCTCTCCCCTGGTGGGAGAGGGTTAGGGAGAGGGGGGAAATGCGCCGATTGCAAGAGTACCGACATCGCCGCCTAAATCCCCTTGCTGACGGGGCTTATCTGATTCTGCCAATAGGAGATGATATGGACGCTAAAAACATCCTTCATGAAATAAACGAAGGCGTTGCGCTGGTCACGGTCAACCGGCCGGAGAGCCTCAACGCCCTCAATAGCCAAGTCCTGGGCGAGCTCGAGTGCGTCCTCTACGAGATCGAACAGGAGAGCAGGGCGCAGGTGGTCATCATCACCGGTGCCGGTGAGAAGGCATTCGTTGCCGGGGCGGACATCAAGGAAATGGCGGCGATGACCTCCTACCAGGGACACCAGTTCGCCCTTCAGGGGCAGCGGCTGATGCTCTTCATGGAAAAGATGACCAAGCCTGTGATCGCTGCGGTAAACGGGTATGCACTCGGCGGCGGCCTGGAACTGGCGCTTGCCTGCGATGTCATCTATGCCTCGGAGAACGCCAGATTCGGTTTCCCCGAGGTTACCCTCGGCATCATTCCAGGCTTCGGCGGCACCCAGAACCTGTCACGGCTGATCGGACCGAACCGGGCCAAGGAGCTGGTCTTGAGCGGCAGGATGATCAACGCCCAGAAGGCTCTGGCCTGGGGGATCGTCAACGAGGTCTGCCCGCAGGCAGAACTGACGGACAAGGTGACGGGACTTGCCCGGGAGATTGCCAGGAACGGCCGGCTCGGCGTCTGCTACGCCAAGAACGCCATCGTCAATGGGCTCAACATGTCCAAAGAAGACGGCTTCCGCTACGAGAGTTCCCTGTTCGGAGTGCTTTTCGCGACCGAAGACCAGAAAGAGGGGATGGGGGCATTCGTCGAGAAGCGCAAGGCGGAGTTCAAGGGGAGATAGTAATTGATCCCCTCCGGTCAAGGGAGGGAGATGGAGTTTGGGTGGCCGGATAACCGCGGCCAGGGCGGAAGCACCGGTCCTGAATGCCGCAGCTCGCGAGGAGGCTTTAGATGAATTTTGAATTGAGCCAGGACCACAGGGTGTTGAGGGATTCCGTCAGGGATTTCGTCGAGAAGGAGATCAAGCCGATCGCGATGCAGATCGACGAGGAACACATGATCCCGGACCAGCTGGTGAAAAAGATGGGAGAAATGGGGCTGCTGGGGAGCTACCTCCCTGAGGAGTACGACGGCGCCGGTCTCGACATGCTCTCCTACGCCATAGTCATCGAGGAGGTATCGAAAGCCTGCGGCTCCAGCGGCGTTCTCATCTCTGCCCACACCTCCCTGGCCTGCGGCCCGATCTATACCTTCGGCACCGAGGCGCAGAAGAAAAAATGGCTCCCCGACCTGAACACCGGCAGGGTCATCGGCTGCTTCCTTTTGACCGAACCGGACGCCGGGAGCGACGCCGGCGCCCTCGCTACCACCTACAAACGCGATGGGGACGACTTCATCATCAACGGTTCCAAGATCTTCATCACCAACGGCGGTTACAAGGGAACCGGCGTGGTCTTCGCCACCTCGGACAAGAGCCTGAAGCACAGGGGAGTCTCCGCCTTCATCATCGACCTCCAGTCCGCCGGCGTCGAGATCCTGAAGAACGAGAAGAAGCTCGGCATCCGCGGCAGCTACACCACAGCCTTCGCCCTGGACAACGTCCGGATCCCGGCGGAGAACCTCCTGGGCCAGGAAGGGCAGGGGTTCAAGATCGCCATGGACACCTTGAACGGTGGGCGCATCGGCATCGCCTCGCAGGCGCTGGGGATCGCGGAGGGGGCGTTCGACCTGGCGCTGGCCTATTCCAAGGAACGCAAGCAGTTCGGTCATCCCATCAGCGATCTGCAGGCGATCCAGTTCAAGCTAGCCAACATGTATGCCAGGATCGAGACCAGCAAGCTGATGACCTACAAGGCCGCCTGCCTCAAGGACGGCAAAAAGAACTACACCATGGAATCGGCCATGTGCAAGATGCTCGCCTCGGAGGCCGCCACCTACGTCACCAAGGAGGCGATCCAGATCCATGGCGGCTACGGGTTCATCGTCGATTACGAGGTGGAGCGGATGTACCGCGATGCCAAGATCACCGAGATCTACGAAGGGACCAACGAGGTGCAGCGGGTGGTGATCTCGAAGCTGCTGCTGTCGTAGGAATAATGGCAGGAAGGTCCCCCTTTGGAAAAGGGAGCGAGGCAGCAGGATACTTGCTCCCCCCTTTGAAAAAGGGGGGTCGGGGGGGATTTCCCCTAAGGCGCCACAGAGTGCAGCTTTGCNNCCAACTGCAAATCCCCCTAAATCCCCCTTTTTCAAAGGGGGACTTTCAGCCGCACCCAGCGTTACTGAAGATTAGCGCTAATCGGGTAACTTAATGGCAGTGCCCCATGGGAGAGCGGGTTAAAGCCCCCTCCCTTGATGGGAGGGGCTGGGGGAGGGTGGCATTAGCCCTAACCGTGACTTCGTAGATCATGTAGGGTGGGCCGTGCCCACCATCAGGATTCAGGTGTGGTGGGCACGGCCCACCCTACCTCTTAACTAATGCAGTGCGCCCGACCCC
Organism: Geobacter sp.; assembly: GCA_003499925.1. GTDB lineage: Bacteria > Desulfobacterota > Desulfuromonadia > Geobacterales > Geobacteraceae > Geomonas. Next base: position 8,131 of record DNRQ01000198.1, on the reverse strand, counting down.
CCTTTTTCAAAGGGGGGAGAGTTCTTGATGGACGGTGACCCATAAAGCGGCAGGCAGGAGATCGGGATGGAAGCTACCAGGGAAATCTATTGGAACGTCGGCCATGGGGTGGTGCTCCCCATGTACCTGATCACGCTGCTCGCTCTGGCTGCCTGCGGCTACGGCTTCTGGAAACGGATCGAGGTGTACCGACAGGGAAAGGAGCTGAACCGTCTCGACAACCTCCCCGAACGGATCGTCCTGCTGCTGAAAAACCTCTTCGGCCAGCTCAAGGTGCTGCGCGTGACCGGTCCCGGAGTCGCCCACGGCTTCTTCTTCTGGGGCTTCATCGTGCTCTTCATCGGGACGCTGCTGGTCATGCTGCAGGCCGACTTCACCCAGCCGCTCTTCAACGTGGTAATTCTCAAAGGAACGTTCTACAAGTTCTACTCCGTGGTCCTCGACCTGGCCGGGATCGCAGCGCTGATCATGCTCTTCGGGTTTACGCTCCGCCGTTTCCTGGTCAGACCCGAGGGGCTCAAGATCACCAGGGACGATTACCTGATGCACGTCCTGCTCACTGCCATCATCCTCACCGGCTTCTTCGCCGAAGGCGTACGCATCGCCGCGACGGAGCTGCGCAGCAACCCGGAACTCGCCAAACTGTCCCCCATCGGCCTGCTGGTGGCCAATCAGTTTGCCGGGCTGGACGATCAGTCCCTGCGGGAGATGCACACACTCTGGTGGTGGGTCCACTTCCTGCTGGTCATGGGGTTCATCGTCTCCATTCCGTGGAGCAAATTCCGCCACCTGTTCACCACCCCGGCAAACTACCTGTTCACCGATCTGCGGGAGAAGGGTTCCATCGCCACCATCAACCTGGAAGAGGAAGGGGTCGAACAATTCGGCGTAGACAAGGTAGCCGACCTCTCCTGGAAAGACATCTTCGACGCCGACGCTTGCACCAGTTGCAAAAGGTGCCAGGACCGCTGCCCGGCCTGGAACACGGAAAAGCCGCTCTCTCCCATGAATGTCGTCCAGCAGATAGGGGAGGTCGCCTTCGGCAACCCGCAGGCGAACCTGATCGAGACGGTCAGCCAGGACGTCCTCTGGTCCTGCACCACCTGCCGCGCCTGCCAGGAGATCTGCCCCGCCGAGATCGAACACGTCAACAAGATCATCGACATGCGGCGTAACCTGGTGCTCATGCAGGGGGAATTCCCCGGCGAGGAAGTCATGGTCGCCGTCAACAACGTCGAGGTCAACGGCAACCCGTTCGGCCTGGCCTACGCCAGCCGCGGCGACTGGACCAAAGGGCTCGACGTCCGGCAGCTTTGCGACGGCGCCGAGGTGGACATCCTCTACTTCGTCGGCTGCTACGCCTCCTTCGACAAGAGGAACCAGGAAGTGGCCAGAAGCTTCATCAAGATCTGCAACGCCGCCGGGGTCCGGGTCGGTATCCTCGGCAAGGAAGAGAAGTGCTGCGGCGAGCCGTTAAGAAAACTCGGCAACGAGTACCTGTACCAGATGACTGCCCGGGAGAACATCGAGCAGATCAAGGCGTACGACGTGAAGAAGATCGTCACCACCTGTCCGCACTGCCTCAACACCCTCGGCCGGGACTATCGGGATTTTGGCTTCGACATCGAGGTCGAACACTACACCGTATTTATCGACCGTCTCCTGAAGAACGGCACCCTGCCGATCGAAGCGCACCAGTTCGACTACACCTACCACGACTCCTGCTATCTGGGCCGTTACAAGGACGTGATCCAGGAGCCGCGCGACGTCCTCCACGCCGCCGGCGGCCGGATCAACGAGATGGAGAAATCGGGTTACGAAAGCTTCTGCTGCGGCGCCGGCGGAGGACGCATCCTCGCCGAGGAAAAACTGGGGAGCCGGATCAACGTGAAAAGGGTCAAGATGGCGGAGGCAACAGGGGCGCCGCTGCTGATCTCCAACTGCCCCTTCTGTCTGACCATGTTCGAGGACGGCATCAAGACCGGCGACTGCGAAGGGAAACTGCAGGTGCGCGACCTGGCCGAGATGGTCGCCGAGCGGCTTCTGCCGGCGGGGAGGCCCCCATCCCCACCCTGTCCCTCCCCTTGAAGGGGAGGGGACCTTTACGCCCCTTTTCATTCAACGGGGGATCTTTCGCTCCTTATCACTATAGGGGGCGGCCTTTACGCCCCTCCCCTTTCAAGGGGGAGGCCGGGAGGGGGATGGGGTGAGGATCACTTAGCTACCAATCACTTACACGAGGAGGAAGGTATGAAGATACTGGTATGCATAAAACAGGTTCCCGACATGGAATCCAGGTTCAAGCTCAACAGCGAAGGGACCTGGTACGACGAAACCGACCTCGCCTTCCGCATGAACGAATACGACGAATATGCCGTGGAACAGGCGGTTCAGCTCAAGGAACAGCTGGGTGGCGAACCTGAGATAACCATCCTCTCCATCGGCCCGGATCGGGTGGTGGAGTCGATCAAGAAGGCCCTCGCCATGGGTGGCGACCGCGGCGTCCATATCCAGGACAACAAGTACTATCAGAAAGACCCGTGGCAGATCGCCGCGGCCATCGCGAGCCATGCCGGCAGCCAGAACTACGACATTATCTTTACCGGAATGCAGTCCCAGGACCGCGGTTCGGCGCAGGTCGGCGTGACGGTCGCCGAGCAGCTTGGCTTCGCCTGCGCTACCACCTTGGTGGGTTTCGCCTACGACAGCGGCACGATCACCGCGAAAAGGGAGCTGGAAGGGGGTAGCAAAGGCGTCGCGAAGCTGAAGCTGCCGGCGGTGGTTACCTGCCAACTCGGGCTCAATACTCCTCGTTACCCGACTCTGCCCAACATCATGAAGGCCAAGAAGAAGGAAATACTCGCACTGCCGATCGCGGATCTTTTGAAGGAAGCGGAGCTGACCGCCACCGACAAGATGTACCCTCCCGCCAAGAAGGGGGGCGGCATCATCATCGAAGGAGAGGTGGGAGCCCAGTTGGAGAGGTTGATGGGGATCCTCAAGGAAAAGACGACGGTGCTCAGATAGAGAACCCACTTACGCACGGAGGAATTATGAAAGCGTTACTGATAGGGGAATTCCGGCAAGGAAAACTGCTCGACTCGACGTATGAACTGCAGGCTTTTGCCGGACAGCTGGGCGTCGAAAGCGCCATGGTCCTGGTCGGCAGCGAAGCCCAAGCACCCAAATTCGAAGGCAAGCTGTACCTGGCGGACGTCGCCAGATACGGGGAATATAACCCCGATCTGCACAAAAAGCTGGTGCTGGAGGCGGTCGCCAAGGAAAACCCGGACTACATCATCTTCGTCCATTCCTCCTATGGCTGGGATCTGGCACCGCGGGTAGCCGCCGCCTTGAAAGCGGGCCAAGTCTCGGAGGTGGTAGCCATTGTGGACGGCAAGTTCGAAGTGACCTGCTGCAACGCCAAGATGCGCAGATCGGTGGCACCCAAAAGCGCCAGGACCGTGGTCACCATCCAGGCAGGCGCCTTCAGCATCCAGGGGGAGCCCCAGGGGATCCCGCAACTGGAAAAACTCGAGGTGGCGGAGAGTACCGGCAGGGTGGAGTTCGTAGGCTACGAGGCGGCCGAACAAAAGGACGTCGACCTGACCCGGGCCGAGGTGATCGTCAGTGCCGGGCGGGGCGTTGGCAAGAAAGACAACGTTCCGGTCATCGCCGCCCTGGCCAAGGCGCTGGGCGGGGAACTGGGCGCCAGCCGCCCGGTGGTGGATGCCGGCTGGATCCCGCACAGCCACCAGGTCGGTACCACCGGCCAGACCGTAAACCCGAAACTCTACGTGGCCTGCGGCATCAGCGGCGCCATCCAGCATCTGGCCGGGATGAAGAAGGCGGATTTCATCGTTGCCATCAACAAGGACAAGGACGCCCCGATCGGCGAGATAGCCGACGTGCTCGTGGTAGCCGATGTGATGCAGTTCGTGCCGGCATTCACGGCCAGGTGCGCCAGATGACGCTGACTGAGGGAAGGGTCCAGGTATACACAGGCAACGGGAAGGGGAAGACCACCGCAGCCCTCGGCCTGGCGCTGAGAGCGGTGGGGCGGGGGCTCAGGGTCTGCATCGTCCAGTTCATCAAGGGCGGCGGCCAGTACGGCGAGCACCTGGCGGCAGAGCGGCTTGCGCCGCTGCTGACCATCCATCAGACCGGACGTGACTGCTGGATTTTCAAGGAGAAGCTGGATCCGGAGGATATCAGGATCGCCAATGAGACCCTGGAGCTGGCCCGACGCGTTTTGAGCGGCGGCGAGTACGATCTGGTGATTCTGGACGAGATCAACGGCGCGGCCTGGTTTGGACTGATCGGCGTGGAAGACATCCTGGCACTGCTAGCTGACAGGCCGGAGCAGGTGGAACTGGTGCTGACCGGCCGGAGCGCCGACCCGCGGCTGATCGCGGCAGCCGACCTGGTGACCGAAATGGTTGAGGTAAAGCACTATTTCCAGGCCGGCGTGCTGGGGCGCGTCGGGATAGAGAAGTGATTTTTTGGGTGAAACTCTCCCTCACCCGGAGGGAGAGGGAGAAGAGTGAGGGAGTTCAGGGTACCGCTCCCCCCTTTGAAAAAGGGGGGCTGGGGGGGATTTGGTTTAGCTGCCCAATCGAGCATTTTGCCGCGGACTGCAAATCCCCCTAAATCCCCCTTTTTCAAAGGGGGACTTTCTGCGGCGACCATCGTACTGAACAATTCGCCTTCGACGGAAGCAATCACAGCCAGGGAGGCATCTATGTTTCTTGAACTCACCGAAGAACAGAAGCTGATCCAGGATACCGCACGTGATTTCGCCAAGGCGGAACTGGAGCCGGTAGCGGCAAGGCTTGACCGCGAGGACGACCGGCCGGCTTTCCTGGCCAACCTGCGCAAGCTTGCGGAACTGGGATTCATGGGACTTAACGTGGCTGCGGAGTACGGCGGCTCGGAGGCGGGGGTGGTCGCCTTCAGTGTCGCCATGACCGAAATCGCCCGGGCCTGCGCCTCCACCGCGGTGACCGTGTCGGTCAACAATATGGTCTGCGAGGTGATCCAGGCGGTCGGCTCCGATGAGCAGAAGCGGGCCTACATTCCCCGCATCTGCTCCGGGGAGTATGCCGCGGGGAGCTTCGCACTGACCGAGACCGGAGCCGGCTCCGACCCGGCCGGCATGACTACCACGGCGGTACTGGACGGGGATCGTTGGCTGCTGAACGGCTCCAAGATTTTCATCACCAGTGCCCCCTACGCCGGGGTCTTCGTGGTCTGGGCCGTCACCGACCAGGGGGCCGCGAAGGGGAGGGGGATCAGCTGTTTCCTGGTTGAAGAGGGGGCGCCGGGACTCGTCATCGGCAAGCAGGAGGAGAAGACCGGGCAGCACGCCTCGGCCACCAACGAGCTGATCTTTGACAACTGCCGCATTCCGAAACACGCCCTGATGGGGAAGCTGAACGACGGTTTCCGGATCGCGGTGGGGGAACTGGCCGGCGGGCGCATCGGTATCGGCTCGCTGGGGCTGGGGCTAGGCCTGGCCGCCATGGACTTCGCCTCCCGGTACAGCACGCAGCGGTCGCAGTTCGGCCAGAAGATCAGCAATTTCCAGGCGATCCAATGGATGATCGCGGACGCCTACACGGAACTGGAGGCGGCCCGCCTGCTGCTGATGAATGCGGCCTTCAGGAAGGAGTCGGGGAGATCGTTCGCCAAGGAAGCTTCCATGGCGAAGATGTACGCCACCGAGGCTGCCAACAAGGCGTGCTACAAGGCGGTGCAGATGCTGGGAGGATACGGCTACAGCCGTGATTTCCCGGTGGAGCGCTATGCCCGGGACGTGCGGATCACCTCGATCTACGAGGGGACCAATGAGATCCAGCGGGTCATCATCGCCCGCGAGATCCTGCGAAATTTCGCCTGAACTGCAGTTGAACCTTCAGTTTAAAACTGGAGTTGAACCAGGAGGGACGCATGAGCAGTGGCAAGCGCATCAATCTGCAACAGGCGGCGGAGATCATCAAGGACGGCTCCAGCCTGACTTTTTCCGGCTTCACCATCTGGCGTCGTCCCTTTGCCCTGATCTACGAACTGATCCGGCAAAGGAGAAAAGGGCTCCACCTGATCGAGGTGAACGGCGGACCCCAGACAGAGTTTCTGGTCGGCGCCGGTTGCGTCGATATCTGGGAGTCCTGCTGGGTCGGCCACGAGCTCTACGGCAAGTACGGCGCCAACCTGTCCCGCAAGGTGGGGAGCAAGGAGATCATCGTGGAAGATTACAGCCATGCCGAGATGATGTTCCGTTTCGCCGCGGCTGCTTCGGGTGCGCCCTACGCCGCGACCCAGACCGCGCTCGGCACCGACCTCCATAATCCGGAATACGACATGCTCGGCAGGGCGGGGCTCAGGGACGGCAAGCGGATAGCAAAGCACAAGTACCGGTTCACCGAGGACCCTTTCTTCGGGGCGGGTGCGCAGGTGCTGGTGCCGGCGGCCAAGGTCGATGTGGCGGTCATCTGCGTGCAGCAGGTGGGGGAGGAGGGGACGGTGCGGGTCAGCGGCCAGTACTATTCGGATCCGGAAGCTGCCCGGGCGGCCGACATCACCATCGTCATGGCCGAGGAGATCGTTCCGGAGGAGTACCTGCGCCGGGAAAGCGACCGCAATACCATCGCCAGTTTCGAGGTGGATCACATCCTGGAATGCCCCTTCGGCGCCCATCCGACCGGCATGTTCGGCCGCTACGACGTCGACGGCGCCTTCCTCAAGGATTTCTACGGCCGGACCAGAACCCAGGAGGGGTTCGACGATTTTGCCAAGGAATGGATCCACGGTCTGGACCACATGAGCTATCTCGAGAAACTGGGGTGGCCGCGGATGCTCAACCTGAAGGCCAATACCGCGCTCAACTACAGTACCGGCACGAAAAGGGGGCAATGATTATGGATTATGCAGATCCCGAAGAATACGGGCTGGCTGACCTGCTCTGCTGCGCCGCCTCCCGCGAGGTGCTGGACAACGAGATCGTCTTTGCCGGCACCGGGCTTCCCATGGTGGCTATCATGCTGGCCCAGAAGACCCATGCGCCCAACCTGAAGCTGATTTTCGAGGCCGGAACGCTGGACGGCCGGCCCCCCGAGATCCCGACCTCGGTGGGTGATGCCCGCTGCGAGATGGGGGCCTCCCGCTCCTCCGGTCTCCACGATGCCTTCAGCATTGCCCAGCGGGGCTACGTCGATCTCGGCTTTCTGGGCGGCGCCGAGGTCGATGAGTACGGCAACGTCAACACCACCTGCATCGGCGATTATCTCGATCCGGAGTTGCGTCTGACCGGCAGCGGCGGCAACCCGGACATCAACTCCTTCGCCAGGCGGACCGTGTTCATCATGGTCCACGAGAAGCGCCGCTTTACCGAGAGGGTCAGCTACATCACCAGTCCCGGCTGGCGGGTGAAAAAGTGGCCCGGCGGCGAGTTCGTCGATCGGCGCGAGCTCTACGGTGCCGCTTACCGGGGGGGACCCGCCGCGGTGATCAGCACGGCCGGGGTGTTTCGCTTCGACGAGGAGACCGGCCGGATCTATCTGGATACCTGCCATGCGGGGAACACGCCGGAACAGATCCGCGAGATGTGCCAGTTCGATCTCGATCTGTCCCGGGTAAGCGGCGAGACCCTGCCGCCGACCAAGGCAGAGCTCCACTTTATCCACGACGTGCTCGACCCGGAACAGATCTTCATCCCGAAGGTGAAGAAGAAGGAGTAGCTGCGGGATACCAGTCCCTCCCATCGACGGGAGGCGGCTGAATACCGCTATCCTGCAGCCACAAAACCTCATCCTTTGGAAAAGGGGGGCGGCTCCCGACGCCAAATGTCCCCTCCCCCGGAGGGCACTGCCATTAAGTT
>DNRQ01000198.1:0-226 GCA_003499925.1 Geobacter sp. | reverse complement strand
GGGGGAGGAGAGTGCGCAGGCGCCTGGCGAGGATGGACTTTGTCTCCGACAAGGCGCGGCATAGCAGGTGTAATGCTAATCAGCTAAAGCTTCAACCGACGCCCTTTCTCGAAAGGGCCTTTTTTTGAGCATCCAGTTCCGTTGACGTAAAGATAATATATGGAGACGCCTTATGCTTGTAGTCGCCTGCATCAAACAGGTTCCTGACACCACCCAGGTCCAGATC
>DNRQ01000106.1 GCA_003499925.1 Geobacter sp. | reverse complement strand
GGGAACTCGGCCAGTTCTTCGCAGTAGCCGCACTCTTCCCCCCTCCCGACCTCCCCCCTCCGGAGGGAGGAGAGTGAGCAGGTGCCTGCCGAAGTTGAGCTTTGTCTCCGACGAAACGCTGCATAGCAGCGTGGGGTGCTTCGGATTAAGTTCACCCTTTATCCTCAACGTCCGCTCCCCTTCAAGGGGAGGGTCAGGGTGGGGATGGGAACAGTACGGTAATTTTACTCCTGGACAAAACGCCGCCGCAGGCGGGGTTGGTTGCCAATCAGGTAACTTCATAGCAAATGCCACCCTCCCTCCCCGGTATGATAGCGAGGTTTTACAGCTCATCATCGTGGCGACTGAGAGCTTTCTTATAAGCAGAAAAAGGCTAAAGTATCCTAATTGCTGGCCGATACAATATTCACGAGTTGTGAATAGGCATCAAGCCATCAACAGGAGGAAAAAAGTATGGGCGTTCTGGTTTGCTACGACGATTTCACCTATGATGTGGTCAATGACTATCACCTCGACTACCTGGTCGCAACTGGATGCATCGTCGGCTACGACAAATCCGGAGAATGGGTCAAAACCGAAAAATGGTCTGGTTTTCCTCATAACTTGACCAAGTCCTCGGCGACGGCTCGCCAGGTATCCGAGACAACCAAAAAGGCCGAAATTTCCTAGACCTTCCCCCTTCAACAGTGAGGGGCAAGTAGCCGACCCCCCTTGAGGCGCCCTCCCCCTTCGGGCACCTCCGGCCCTTGCCCCTTTTCACTTGCCCCTTTGAATCCCCCTCAGAATTTTTTACCCGGCACGTCCCCATTTCTCAGAATACCCATCACCTCACATTATCGCCGGTGGCAGGACGGGCAAAGAAGGTCGGGACATCGACCGCGCCCATTAAACTGTGATAACATATGATGTGGTAGAAATCTGAACCAGCATAGGGAGGAGTCATGAACCTACCAGCGGCATTGAAGAAAATTTCGGATACGATCTGGGAGCTCCCCGTCAGCTATAAAGAGGGGATGCTGGTGCCGGCACGTATCTTCGCAACCGAAAAGCTCATCCAGGAGATGGATGCAGGTGTCTTCGAGCAGGTCAGCAACGTCGCCACACTCCCCGGGATACAGAGATACGCCTATTGCATGCCGGACGGCCACTGGGGATACGGCTTCCCGATTGGCGGGGTCGCCGCCATGGACCCGGGAACCGGTGTCATCTCGCCCGGCGGAATCGGGTTCGATATCAATTGCGGCATGCGCCTGGTCCTGACCAACCTGACTGCGGATCAGGTGAAGCCCCGACTGCACCAACTGGTAGACCGGCTCTTCGCAAGGATTCCGACCGGCGTCGGCTGCCACGGCTTCGTTAAGCTGAGCCAGAGTGAATTCGGCTCGGTAATCGAACAGGGGTCGCGCTGGTGCCTAAGCCACGGCTTTGCCACGCAGGACGACCTCGACATGACCGAGGAAGGGGGCTGTTTTCCCGGCGCGGACCCGTCCTCCATCAGCGACAAGGCGATCGAGCGCGGCTACAACCAGCTCGGCACCCTTGGCAGCGGCAATCATTACTGCGAGATCCAGGTGGTGCAGCCGGAAAACATCTGGGATGCCGAGCGGGCAGCCGCCTTCGGCCTCAACATCCCGAACCAGGTGGTGATCATGTTCCATTGCGGCAGCAGGGGATTTGGCCACCAGGTGGCGACCGATTACCTGAAGGTATTCCTCTCGGTCATGGAGCGAAAGTACGGCATCAAGCTCGTGGACCGGGAACTCGCCTGCGCCCCCTTTCACTCCCCGGAAGGCCAGGCCTACTTCAGCGCCATGAAATGCGCCGTCAACATGGCCTTTGCCAACCGGCAGGTGATCCTGCATCGGATCCGAGAAGTATTCTCCGAGGTCTTCAACTCGTCGCCGGACGACCTCGGGATGCGAATGGTTTACGACGTGGCCCACAACACGGCAAAGCTGGAGAAGCACGCGGCGGACGGCGGCAAAAAGGAACTCCTGATACATCGCAAGGGGTCGACCCGCGCCTTCGGACCGGGCGCGCAGGGCCTGCCCGAGTGCTACAGCAAGAGCGGACAGCCCGTCATCATCGGAGGGAGCATGGAGACCGGCTCCTACCTGCTGGCCGGGATGCAGAGCGGCGCCGACGCCTTTTTCACCACGGCGCACGGCAGCGGCAGGACCATGAGCAGGCACCAGGCCAAAAAGAGCTTCCGCGGCGACAAACTGCAGCGCGACATGGAGGCGCGTGGCATCTACGTCCGAACCGACTCCTTTGGCGGGCTGGCCGAGGAGGCCGGAGACGCCTACAAGAATATCGACGAAGTCGTGGAGGCGACGGAACTCGCCGGGTTAAGCAAAAGAGTGGCGCGGTTGATTCCCATAGGAAACATAAAAGGATGATTTCGCCGGCCCCGACGGCACGGTCGATGACATCCAGCCTTTACCTTTACCTTTACCTGCTTCTAAGAGGTCCATGATGCCATTTGAATACAGAGGTGACATAGCACACGCGGACATCGCCTTTAACGCGTGGAGTGGGACGCTGGAAGAGCTTTTCAAGGAAGCTGCCCAAGCGTCCATGAAGGTCATGGCGGACGATCTGACAGCCATCCGCCCGACCGTAACGGTAGAGATAAAGCTCGATCAGAGTAACGAAGAGATGCTCCTGTTCGATTTCCTGAACGAGCTCATCTTCTACAAGGATGCCAAAAGGCTGCTACTGCTTCCTGCGCAGATCACGATCACCAGGGGGGGCGGAGGATGCAGCCTACAGGCGACGCTGCAGGGAGAGGAGATCGATGCATCAAGGCATAAGCTCAGCACGGACGTGAAAGCCGTTACCATGCTGAGATTCTCAGTCGCGCAAGTTCAGGAAGGTTGGCGCGCGACGGTTGTTCTGGATGTGTGAGGGGAGGTATAAGGGGTCCCCTCTCACCGGGTGGGCCAGGGAGAGGGGGGGCGCTAGCGGATGGAGAAGCGGGGCTCCGCGATATGCTCGCTGCGGCAGACCGGGCACCTGCCAGGTCCCTTCAGACGCTCTCTCTTTCGAAAAGAAAAACCGCACGCCAGGCAGAGGGCCGCAGTGATGACCAATCCTGCATGGCGTGCGATCTTTATATGCTCCAGGTGCTCCAGCACCTCCTTCTCCTGAATCCCTACCCGCTCCGAGATCTCCCTCGCCGTCAGGCTCTCCTCGATCAAGAGGGCCGTGATCTCATGGCGTAAGGTCTCAGGCCTGTCGGCAGGAATGTCGGGCTGCTTCGGCCGTATCCTCATGATTACCCGGTGACCATCAGATTATTGACCACGTTGTTCACACCGAAGATGTACCAGGCATCCGCCTCGGCCGCCATTCTGCTGTTCTCCGTCGCAACCGCGCCGTCCAATGTCACCACGCAATCCTTGCTGCGAATCCTGATCTGGGATGCGTTCACCAGCGGATCCTTCTCGAGGACAAGCCGAACCGCGTCGGTCAACTCGTCGTCGTTGTCTTCCATCGGGGGTGACAACTCAATGCCGTTCACGACGTCCCGGCTGCCCGGAACCCACCAGGCAAGCACACCGGCCAGCCGTTTATGGGAGATGCTCTCCATCGTGCCATTCAGAATCACGACACCATCGGCAATCTCCACCTCCAGCATGCGCTTAGCATCCAACAACCGGACCGTCTCCAGCGTCTGCTTCACCAGCGCCTGGATCGAATAAGAGGCAAATGCCGGCTCGCTGATGAAGGCGTTGCAGACGTGGTCGCGGATGGCGCCATCTTCCATGGGCTCGGAGGGCTCCACGCGGAGCCTGTCGACGACCCCCGATACCGGAGAAGGCGCGGCCGCAAGTTCGAGTGCGATTTTTTTTGCAGTAATTCCGCTCACCTCTCCTGCAAGCGTGACGATGCCGTCAGCGAAAGTCACATCAAGTGCACGGGCATGCAGGTTCACCCTCGACTCCCGCTCCATAGCGGCCAGGATCGTTCCAACGACCTCTTCTCCTCGTATCATCGTTGTTCCCCCTTTAATTGGAAATCATCTGGTCAGGCGCTCATGCTCATCCAGGGGCGCCACAAGGGGCTCCCGGAGCAGCAATGGCACATGAGGAGATTTGCAAAAACTAACGGATAGATTGTATCACGGAGAATGGGGATGTCGAACGAAGGGTGCCGTGGAGCCGGTGATATCATGGGTGACGGTTCACCACGATCCGGCGCCATACGGGAGGGGCTGGGAGAAGGGTACGGAGGCGGAGCAGGGCCGAGGGCGCTAGCGTATACGACCTTGCCCCCAAATTTTCAAAAAGGTATAATCCAGACGGTATCAACATTTGCCGTAGAAGCAACGAGGCCCAAAGATGTGCAAGAAGATCTTCATCGCGGCAACAGGACAGCATTGTGGAAAAACGACAATCAGCCTGTCCCTCATACATCTGGCCAAGAAGAAATACGCCAGAGTCGGCTTCATCAAGCCAATCGGCCCGAAGCTCTTCATGTTCGACGGTGTGCAGATGGACATGGACGCCGCGCTCATTGCCTCGATATACGGCCTCGAACAGGACCGCGCGTTGATGTCGCCTGTCGTGCTTGGCAGGGGTTACACCAAAAAATATCTCTCGGGCGAGATCCCTGCGGAGTTGCCGCTTAAAAGCATCCAGCAGGCGTGCAAGGAACTTGAAGCGAAGAACGACTTTCTGATCATAGAAGGATCGGGTCACGGCGGGGTAGGCTCCGTCATAGGCATCAATAATGCGCAGATCGCCAAGGAGCTCAACGCGCCGGTGATCATGGTCGCCAGCGGCGGGGTCGGATGCGTCATCGACTCCGTTGAATTAAACCTCTCCCTGTTCGAGCAGCAAGGGGCTGACGTACGACTGATCCTGGTGAACAAGCTTTTTCCTGACAAACGGACCGAGGCGCTCGGCTTTTTGCAGAACTATTTTGCAGGCCGGCAGCAGATGCTCGCCGGCGCGTTCGACTACTCGACCATCCTTGCCAATCCGACGCTCATCGACCTCTCAAACCTGTTGAAGCTTCCGCTACACGGGGATCAGGAAGGAAAGAGCAGGATCATCAACCACATCCAGCTCGGCGCCGCGTCATCACAGCGCGTCATAGATACCTTGCAGGACTCGACGCTCCTCATTACCACGAGTTCAAGGGACGAGCTGATCGTTACCGCATCGGCTCTCTACAACATCCCGGCGTACCGGCGCAAGCTCGCCGGCCTCGTCATTCCCGGGATCGCCCCCATCTCCGCCATCAGCCAGAAGATCCTGGACGACAGCAACATCCCATATATTCGCACCGGACAAACCACCGCGGAAGTGTTCATCACCCTCACCGAGCACGTCTCGAAGATAACCGCTGATGACCATGAGAAAATCAACCACATTAAATGGTCTGCAGAGAAGGTCTTCAATTTCGAGGCGATCGACGCCATTGCGAGGTAGTGAGAGGCAGGTAAAGGAAAAGGTAAAGGAAAAGGAAAAGGAAAGCTAGGCAGGCAGATTAAGATCAAGCGTTCACTCAATCTTAATCTTTACCTCGATCTGATTCTCGGGTTTCACTCAATCTTAATCTTTGCCTTAACCTGATTCTCCGCCTTAACCTGATTCTCCGCCTTAACCTGATTCTCCGCCTTAACCTGATTCTCCGTAACCGCCACGTAGATGCCAAACGGCGTCGACTCCACCACCAGCACCGGTTTCCCGAGCTCGCGCTCCAGATCCTCCAGTGTCAAATCGTCCAGAAAGACCCCCTCACCCTCCTTCATCATTACGTCCGGAACCAGCACCAGATCCCCAAGGTCCGTCCCCTGCAGGGCGGCTATGATATCCCTGCCGCAGACCAGACCGGTCACGGTGACGGTTGCGCCGAAGAGCAGGTTCGGAACTGCCACAGGAATGATCGAGGCGCCGGTCACCGCAGAGAGGCGCTCCAGGAATTCGGCCAGATACCGGTAGGGCGATTCGCCGGTCACGACCGTGATCCGGGCTCCACCCAGATGCTCGGCTTCACCCAGATGCTCGGCTTCCTCCAGCACCTGCTCCGCTTCCGACAGGAACAGCGGGATCATCCCCACGCCATTTTCCAACTGCGGCAGGTCGCCGTAGCTTTCCAGTTCCGGAAAAGGTATCCCCCCCTTGATGTAGAACTCGTCGGCAAGGAACAGGAAAGGCTCGCCCAGCCGCTCTGCCAGCAGCTGCGCCCTTTTCCCCCACTCTCCAATGAACGAAGCGGCGTAAGCTTCGGTCAACGGGGTGAGCGCTGGCAGCTTCCCGCGATGACCGGTGAGGCCGACCGGAACAACTGCAAGAGAAGCGACGAATGGATGCATCCGGGCAAGATCCTCCACGGTGCGCGCAAACGCCTCACCGTCGTTGAGCCCCGGGCAGAGCACGATCTGGGTGTGCATGGTGATCCGCGCCCCTGCAAGTTCCTTCATGACATCGAGGATCGGCAGAATCCCGCTCTTGCCGAGCAACTCCTCCCTCAGGACGGGATCCGTCGCATGAACCGAGATATAAAGCGGCGACAGTCGCTGTGTCTTGATCCTCTCCAACTCGGCGCTGCCGATGTTGGCGAGAGTCACGTAGTTTCCGTAGAGAAAGGAGAGGCGGTAATCCTCGTCCTTCACGTAGAGCGGGCTTCGCAATCCCTTGGGAAGCTGGTGTACGAAACAAAAGACGCAGTTGTTACCGCAGCGAGCGGGCGCGGGCGCCTCGAAGCTGAGTCCCAGCGACTCCCCCTCTTCACGCTCCACCTCAAGCTCCCAGAGCTCGCCGTCTGCCTTCTCCAATTCGAGAACCAGGACGTCATCCGAGCCGAAGTAGTTATAATCAATAACGTCGCGCAGAGCATGCCCGTTCACCGAGACGAGGCTATCCCCCGGCTCGATCTCCAACTCTTCCGCGATGCTTCCCGGCATAACTCTGTCAACGATGAGCCCTGACATCAAACTTCCTCCTGATTTCGCGTACGTTTTTGCAGACCTGTCTAGTACTGATCCGCCGGCTGTTACCCTTTGCTAAAGAGCGGCTCCCCCTCTCCCTAACCCTCTCCCACGAGGGGAGAGGGAATTTTTAAGCGTCCCTCGGTGGGAGATGGCATTTCAGGCCCACGCCTATACGGCGGGAGGGTGCAAGGCACTTGCATGCCCCTGAACGGGCAGGACCAAAACCAATGATATGGGGAGAAGGAGGAATTTGGCAATAGATAAAAAGGCAGCCGGCTCATTACCGAGCCGGCTGTGAGATGAAGCACCTTTTTCTTTGTCTGGAACTTCAGCGCAGCGGGAGCAACGGAGTTACCCCCTGGTCCGCCTGAAGCGTCTACTGGTGGAGGCGGAAAACGCCGTCTACGGAGGTGATGCTGCAGATAGCATGCTTATAGATGAGGATGTCGCCATGAACTTCCATGAGCACTGAGAAGTTGTCAAAAGACTTGATAAGGCCTTCCAGCTTTTCACCCGACATGAGCTGCACCAAAACCTTCACGCGCTCTTTGCGAGACTGGTTGAGATACTGGTCCTGGATGTTAAAAGGCGTTTTCGGCATGATTCCGCTCCTTTACGCAAAAAATTCAATCACATGTGCAAGGATATTAGCAAAAGTTTCAGGATATTCAAGCCAATAAATATCATTTTCCTTGCTGAACCAGGTCATCTGCCGTTTTGCGTAGCGTCTGGTGTCACGTTTTATGAGATCAACTGCCTCATTTAGCGCTATTTCTCCTGCAAGGTAGGCCGAAATCTCCTTGTAGCCGATGGAACGCATCGCTTTCATTTCTAATGTGAATCCTGAAGCGAGCAGCGAGCGGACCTCCTCGACCAGACCATCCCGCAGCATCTGTTCGACCCGGTGATCTATGCGTCGGTACAATTCCTGTCGCTCGACCTTGATTGCGAACTTTAATGTATCGTAGTAGGTGCCGGAGAAAGCGTGCTCGGTGCGAAAGGCCGAGATCGGGCGTCCGGTCTGGCTGAAGACCTCCAGCGCCCGGATGATGCGGACCCGATCGTTGGGGTGCAGACGGGATGCGGTTTCCGGATCGACCAGAAAAAGACGACGCAGAAGTTCCTCGCCGGGCACCTCAGCGAATTGCAGGCGCAGTTCCGGGTCGCCGGTGGGAGAGTCGACCAGACCTTCAAGAAGAGCGCGGATATAGAGCCCGGTGCCTCCGACGACGATCGCCCTCATCCCCCTGCGATCGATATCGGCGATAGCTGCAGCCGCCTCACGGCGAAAATCAGAGGCGGTGAAGTTCAGGTCCGGAGAGACGATATCCAGCAGATGGTGTGGAACCCGCGCGCGCTCCTCGGCCAAAGGCTTGGCGGTGCCGATGTCCATGCCACGGTAGATCTGCATCGAGTCGGCGTTGACGATCTCCCCGCCAATCTGCTCCGCTATCCTAACGGCAAGGTCGCTCTTCCCGGAGCCGGTAGGGCCCGAGATGACGAGCAGCTTGATCTTTTTATCTGTCATAGTACCACGCCGAGTTCTACCCTCTTTTAAACATCTTCTCCACTTCTGCCAGTGAAATGCTCTGCATAACCGGCCTGCCGTGCGGGCAGTTGCTGGAAAAGTCCGTCGCGTCCATCTGGCTGAAAAGCGCCGCTATCTCTCGATGTGTAAGTGTCCGGCGCCCCCGCACCACGCTGTGGCAGGCGATCCGGGCCAGGATATCCTCCTGTATGTCTGAAAAAGTCCGGCTCCTGCTGAGGCTTCCCAGCTCCTCCAGAATGTCCCGGATGGTGCGCAGATAATCGGTGCTGGCCAATAGCTGCGGCACTCCCTTCATTAGCCAAGTATTGCCGCCGAACTCTTCGAGTTCAAAGCCTAGGCGGCCGAGTTCGTCCAGGTGCTCCAGCACGACTGCCGACTCCCTGAACGAGAGTTCTATCGTCTCCGGGAAAAGAAGTCCCTGGCTGTCCACCTCTTTGCCGGCAAACTCTCCCTTCAGCTTCTCGAAGGCGACCCGCTCGTGGGCAGCATGCTGGTCGATCAGCACAAGGTCCGTCCCGTGTTGGCACAGGATATATGAGGCGTTGAACTGGCCAATGACGGAGAGTGAGGAGAAATAGCCCCCTGTAGAGCCAGCGAACTCGCACGCCCCCAAAACCCCCTCCCCTTCGAGGGGAGGGCCGGGGTGGGGATGGGGCTTTCCTTGCAAATCGGCTGCCCCATGTGACCCCATCCCCCTCCTGTCCTCCCCCTTGAAGGGGGAGGGACTAAGGGTCGCATCACCGTTCAAGGGGGAGGGAGCAGGGGTTGCAACCTTCTGGAAGGGAGAAGAACTTCGGGCATGCAGCGGCGGTTGAGGGCGCGCCTGGTAATCAGCAAGCAGTTCCCTCACCTCGGCAACCCTTGCCGAACTAATACTTAAAGAGGTAATTGGCAGGACAGCGCTCGTGGCTGGCTGATGCAACGGTTTCACCGTCTCATTGACGTCGAAACGAGCCGCACCCTTGGGATCGGCTGCCGTTTCCGGCACGGTTATCGCCCCGACCAGCTGCCCGCTTATCGCCTTGCCTAGCTGCCCGCTCATCTGCCTATTCAGCTCTCCGCGTTTCAGCCACGGAGTTTCCTTCAGCACCGACTCTATCGCACTCTGGATGGCGTCGTGCACCCTCCCCTGCTCGCGGAAACGGACCTCGTGCTTGGTGGGGTGGACGTTCACATCGACCTCGCCAGGCTGAATTTCGATGAAAACGGCAACGATCGGATAGCGCCCGCGCTCCAGGAAATTACGGTACGCCTGGAGGATGGCGTGCTGCACCACTTTATCCTTGATGAAGCGGCCGTTTATGTAGGTGTAAAGATGGCTCGCCGCACTCCTGCTGCATTCCGGTGCCGCCACAAGCCCGGTCACCTTCAGTCCGTCGGGATGCTGATAGGACACGGGATAAAGCGAGGCGGCAATCGGGCGGCCCAGCATATTCGCCACCCGCTCCTTGAGATCGGCGTCGAGGGCGCGGAACACGAGCTTTCCGTCATTTAGATACGAGAAGCGCACGTCGGGCCTGGAGATGGCAAGCCGCGTCAGGAGTTCCCCGACGTGCCCCCCCTCTGTCTCAGGGCTTTTCATGAACTTCAGTCGCGCCGGCGTGTTGAAGAATAGGTTCCTTACCGCGATCACGGTACCGGCCGCCATGCCGCACCCCTTCACCTCCTTGATGCGCCCCCCCTCGGCGTAGATCTCCGTCCCCTCCACCGTATCGCTGGTCCGGGTGGAGATGCTGAGGCGGGAAACCGAAGCTATCGAGGGGAGCGCCTCGCCACGGAAGCCGAGGGTGGAGAGGGAGAAGAGGTCTTCGTCGCAGGCGATCTTGCTGGTCGCGTGTCGTTCCAGGGCCAAGAGCGCATCCTCGCGGGACATGCCGGAGCCGGTGTCGGAAACCTTGATGAGCCTTCTTCCGCCGGACTCGATCTCGACGACCACCTCTTTGGAGCCCGCATCGAGCGCGTTCTCCACAAGTTCCTTCGCCACGGAGGCGGGCCGTTCCACCACCTCGCCTGCGGCGATCTTGTTGGTGAGATTTTCAGGGAGTATTTTTATACTTGTTGCCAAAACAGAACCTCATAACAGTCGCGATTAACAGGTGAGCCAAGATACCTTAAGCGCCGGTCCTTTGTAAATCCAAGATTGCAGATGCGGCAAAGCGGCCCGGGGGTTTCCCCCCTCCCCGGATCCCTCTCCCGCGAGGGGAGAGGGGATTGAAGCATAGAGACAGCCGCATCCTTGCCCCTCCCATCAAGGGAGGGGGAGCGATCAGTAGGAGCTTAACTTAATGGCAGTGGGGTCTGGGGGAGGGGGAGCCGCCTCGTTGCAGGCGAAATAAAGAGTGCTATAAGATAAAAGATGAAATTCCTCCCATCCATAGCCGGTTGCACCATCGCTGTATTTCTCTTGTCCGGCACCCTCGCCTGCCAGGCCGATGCGGCTGTCTCGCCATTCGCCAATCCACCCTCAGCCTATCTGCTGCAGGTGAACGGGCGCACCTATCGCGAACGAAATCCCGACAAGCGGCGCGCGCCCGCGAGCCTCACCAAGATCATGACGGCACTGGTAATCATGGAGCAACTAGACATGGACGAGGTGGTGACTGTCAGTCGTAGCGCCGCCCGGGAAACCGGCAGCAGGATCGGACTTAGGCGCGGAGAGCGGCTAAAGGTCCGGGATCTCCTCGCCGCCACGCTGATGACTTCGGCAAACGATGCCTGCCGTGCCCTGGCCGATCACGCGGGGGGGAGCCAGAAGGCTTTCGTTGCCCAGATGAATGCCCGGGCTCGACGCCTTGACCTCGAAAATACCCGGTTCTCCAATGCCTGCGGCCATGACAACGCCGGCCTTTTTTCAACTGCGCATGATCTTGCAGTCCTCACCGAACGGGCGCTACAGATCCCGCTCTTCGCGGACCTGGTGGCACGGCGCAGCATGCGGATAGCAACGGTCAACGGCCGCCGGTCATTCTATCTCAAGAATAAAAACAGGCTGATAGGCAGGTACCCAGGGGCACGTGGCGTGAAAACCGGCACCACCCCCAATGCCGGACAGTGCCTCGTCGCCCTCGCGGAACGCGACGACAGGAAGGTGCTCCTTGTCATCATGCACGCGAGGAACCGGTGGCGAACCGCTCCGGCCATGCTGGATGCGGCCTTTGCGGCAAGTTCGACGGCAATAGCTACTAGCGGCAGCAAGAGGATTAAAGCAGCACGGGATAATAGCGGCAGCAACAAGATAAAGCCGACACGGGAGCTTAGATGAAGCATTACCGCAAGGAACTCTGGTTCCAGATCAAAACGAGGCGCGGCTTCGTTAACATCACTAGCGACTTGGAACGCTCACTCGGAGAAAGCGGCATCCGGGAAGGCCTTTTGCTCTGCAACGCCATGCACATAACGGCCAGTGTTTTCATTAATGACGACGAGCCGGGCCTTCATCACGATTTCGAACAGTGGCTGGAAGGGCTGGCACCCGAGAAGCCGCATTCGCGCTACAGCCACAACACCGGCGAGGATAACGGCGACGCCCATCTGAAGAGGACCATCATGGGGCGCGAGGTCGTCGTGGCGGTCACCGGTGGCAAGCTCGACCTGGGTCCATGGGAGCAGGTCTTCTACGGAGAGTTCGACGGGATGCGCAGAAAGCGCGTGCTGATCAAGATCATCGGCGAATGATGGTCAGTCCATCTGCAGCAGCATCCAGAACAAACTCCCCCCTTTGGAAAAGGGGGGCGGGGGGGGATTTGGCAACGTTGGCAGCTGCTACCAATCCCCGTACATCCTCCCCTTTCAAAGGGAGACCTTCCGGACTTCCCCGACTTTCCCGACTTTCCCGACTCCGCGGCCTACGCCTTTTGCTGCATCTTTTTCTGATCTTCACCCCCTTCCCCGCCGCTGCCTCCCCAGCATGCCCTCACCTCACCTCACCATCTGCAAAAGACCGCATGGCGGATCTGGAACAACAGGTCCGTTTCCATAATGATCTCTACTACAAGAGTTTGCGCCCGGCCATAACCGACGCACAGTACGACCTGCTCTTCGCAGAACTGGTTCAGTTGGAGCAGTGCTTCCCGTCGCTTGCCGGCATCGACTCCCCGACCGGCAAGGTCGGCACCGACTCCGGCACCAGTGGTCCATCGCTGCGGCATGAGCGCCCGATGCTAAGCCTCACCTCGTCCACCGGACCGGAGGCCGTCGCAGCCCTCCTGCAAAGGGCAGCGACAAAGGAGAGCAAGCCCGGGCTGCTGCTGCAGCCCAAGGTGGACGGATTACCGGTGGAATTGCTATACCGGTCCGGCCGGCTGGTCTCCGCGGCAACGCGCGGCGATGGCCGGCTGGGGGCGGATGTGACGAAGCGGGTCCGGGAAATCACGGGGATTCCGCTGCGGCTATCCGGCAGATTCCCTGATCGGGTGACGGTTCGGGGGGAGATCTATGCGGAGCGCGGGCTGATGGCGAAGGCTACCGCCGGCCGCAGCAAGCGTTATGCGACCCCGCGTCACTTTGCGGCAGCGACGCTCAGGTCGCAGCATCCCGCCCCCCTCGCCCTGGCAGCGCTGCGCCTGTTCCCGTTCGAGCTGGTAGCTGCCGAGAACGTGCCAGGTATCAGCTCGGACCTGGCGGCGCTGGGGGCGCTGTCGCGTTGGGGTTTTCCGGTCCGCCCCGACCTCACCCTCCAGGTTCGAAGCCTGGACCAGATCAAAGCGGCGTACCAGAAGTATCTGGCGCAGCGTAGCGAGCATCCCTTTGCCACTGACGGCATCGTGGTCAAGATCGACCATCTTGCGCTGCGCCGCAGCCTTGGCGAAGGCTCCAGAGCGCCCTTTTGGGCCGCGGCCTGGAAATTTCCGCCGGAGACCGCCCGGACGGTCGTGCGCGCAATCCGGTGGAAGCAAGGTCGTACCGGGCGCCGTACCCCGGTTGCCGAGGTGGTTCCGGTGACGCTCGCCGGAGTCGTGGTAAGCCATGTCACACTGCACAACGAGCAGACGGTGCAGCGGCTTTGCATCGAGGCGGGTGATCGGGTGGTAATCGGCCTGGTCGCAGACATCATTCCGCAGCTGCTGGAAGTGGAAAGGGAGCAAGGAGATGGAGCCTGCCCGGAGGAGGCATCTGTCGTTGCAACTCCCGAAGCCGGGATAGCAGCCTGCCTGAGCGATGCACCCGGCTGCAGGGAGCAGTTCCTGGCGAGAGTTGTGCATTTCGCTTCCGGGGCGGGGCTCGATATCCCCGGTCTCGGGCCGGGACGCCTGCGCAGGCTGGTGGAATCGGGACTGGTGCGCGATCTGCCGTCCCTGTTCCTGCTGAAGCAGGAGGAGGTCGCCTCGGTAAGCGGCTTTACGGACCAGTCGGCGCGGCGCCTGACGGAGGCGCTCAGCCGGGTGGGACGCCCGGAGCCGTTTCGCCTGGTGGCAGCGCTGGGGATCGCCGGGATCGGGCCGGTCACGGCAAGAAGGCTGGCAAATCGATTCGACTCGCTGGATGCGCTCCTTTCGTCGCAGCAGGAAAAACCGGACTGCGGGGAGGCGGTGCAAAATATCCGGAGTTTTTTCGGATCGTCGCAGGGGCAGGAATTACTGAGAGGACTGCGCGAGGCAAATCTGCTTTAGGCGTGCTACGACTCCCGATGCCGGCGTCCTCATCCGGTGCAGCGGGCCACCAGCACGGTGATATCGTCCGGCTGCGGGTCCGGCTGCCCGGTAAGACCGATCAGCAGGTCCACCATCTCGCTGGCACTTTCCTGACCGGCCATCTGCTCGGCCAGGATCTCGTGGGTCAGCGCCAACTCAGGGTTGGCATCGATCAGCCCGTCGCTGTAAAGGACCAGCACATCGCCTTGCTCCAAACTGATGGTCCCTTCCAGATAGATCTCTCCCCCCTGGACACCCAGAGGAAGGCCACGCGGAGCCAGTACATCTACGGCACCGTTGGCACGCCTGACGAAGACGTAGCCGTGGCCGCAGTCGACGAAAGAAAGGGTGCGCTGTTCGGCGTCCAGCTGTCCGTGGAAAAGGGTCACGAAGCTCTCGGAATTCTCCAGGTCCTCGATCAGTGCCCTCTCGGCAAGATGCAGGGCCTGAGCCGGGCTGTTGTAAAGGGTCACGGCATGAAGAGCGGCCCGCACTGTCGCCATCAGCATCGCCGCCGCCATTCCCTTGCCCATCACATCGCCTAGGGTAAGGTCGAAAACGGTAGGGGAGACCTGCTGCCAGTCGTAGAAGTCCCCGCCCACCTGTTTGGCGGGGATGCATTTGGCGGCGACGTCGAAACCGGGGATCTGCGGGTTGCTGCGCGGCAGAAGTTTCGCCTGGATCTCGGCCGCGTAGACCAGTTCCACCTGAAGCTGGTAGCGGCGCAGCTCGCTTTCCCGAAGATCGGCCTCCGCCTTCTTGCGCTCGCTTATGTCCCTGAATATGGAGACGTTGCCGGTAGCTACGCCGAAGCGGTCCAGGCGCTTCATGGCATAGAGTTCCCCGATGAAGACTTCGCCGTTTTTCCTGCGGAAATGCAGTTCCAGACGCTTCCCTTTGGCAGATTCCCGGACGTCGAAGATTTCCCTCCCCGTTTGCCGAAAATCGTCCTCTTGCGCGTACAGGATGCTGGCGCTCTTTTCAACGACCTCCTCGGGCTCATAGCCGAATACCTCCTGCAGGGCCGGCTGGTTCACGTGCAGGATGTTGCGGTCGTCGTCGGTCACCACGATGACGTCCCGGATGCTGTTGAAGAGATTGCGGTAATCCTCCGCCCTCTTCTCTATCTCGGCATACGCCTTCTCCAGCTCCTTTTCCGTCTGCCTTTGTTTGGCCCGCTCATTGGCTTCGGTCAGTGCCCTCTGTACCGCCGGTACCAGCCGTGACAGCCTGCTTTTCAGGACATAATCGGTGGCGCCGCTTTTGAGCGATTCGATCGCCGCTTCTTCTCCTAGCTTTCCGGAGACAAAGACGAAGGGGAGGTCCGGGTCCTTGGCGCGGACCATGGCGAGCGCGCTCATGCCGTCGAAGGCAGGGAGGGCAAAATCGGCCAGGATCAGGTCGATGCCGCCGCGCTCAAGGGCCGCTCCGAATTCTTCGCGCCTTGATACCAGCTGCACCTCGCAGTTGAGCCCCTGGCCTGAAAGGGTCATCAGCACCAGCTCGGCGTCCATCGAATCGTCCTCCAGATGGAGTATGCGCAGGCTCTGCGTCATTTTCAGCTTCCCTGCCGCATTGGCGCCGGAGGCGGTTCATTGATGATGGCCCAGAACGCTCCCAGCTCCTTGACGGCATTGATGAACTCCGTGAAATTGACCGGCTTCACCACGTAAGCGTTCACTCCGAGCCGGTAACTTTCAATGACATCCTTCTCCTCCCGTGACGAGGTGAGCACCACCACGGGGATGTACTTCAGCCTCTCGTCACCCTTGATGGTCCGCAGCACCTCGAGTCCATCCACCTTGGGGAGCTTCAGGTCCAGCAGGATCACAGCCAGATTTCCGTCCTCGGACCGGGCATAGTTCCCCCTTCGGTAGAGGTAATCGAGAGCTTCGGCGCCGTCCCTCACCACATCGACCTCGTTGGCCAGATTGTGTTCGGAAAGCGCTTCCATGGTGAGTTCCGCGTCGTTGGCGTTGTCCTCGACCAGAAGTATCCGTTTCACTTTGATCATTCTCATTCCTCCTCACTCTTGGGGAGCGAGAACCAGAAGGTCGCGCCTTTGCCAAGTTCCGCCTCGGCCCAGGTTCTGCCTCCGTGCCGCGAGACGATGCGCTGCACGTTAGCAAGCCCCACGCCGGTTCCCTCGAATTCCTCCTGGGCATGCAGACGCTGGAACACGCCGAACAGCTTGTCCTTGTAGCGCATGTCGAACCCGACCCCGTTGTCCTTCACATAGAACAGATTTTCCTGCTCAGCGGCGGTGACCGCGCCGATCTCTATCCTGGCGATGGGACGAAATTGACTGAATTTGAGGGCGTTGGTGATCAGGCTCGCCATGACCTGTCGAAGCATGAGGCGGTCCGCCACCACCACCGGAAGAGGTGTGATAACCCACTGAATCTGCCGCCCGGGCCAGGCGGCCGACTGCTCCTGAACCACCACTTTAACCAACTGATCCAGATCCACCGGGCTCTTAATCATCTCGGTGCGTCCCAGCCGGGAGAAGGCGAGCAGGTCGTCGATCAGTATCCCCATCCTCTGGGCGGCCGACGACACCACCTGCAGGTAATGACGGCTTTTTCCATCAAGGCATGCCAAATCCTTCTTGTCCAGCAGTTCCAGGTAGCCGCTGATGTGTCGAACCGGCGCCCGCAGGTCGTGGGATACCGAATAGCTGAACGCCTCCAGATCCTTGTTGGCGGCCTCCACCTGCCGCAGGCGGTCGGTCAATTGCTGGTTTAACAGCTCGACCTGCCTCTCGGCCCGCCTTCGGTTCAGCGCTTCCACGAATGCCACGCTGAGCGCCTCGACCTCCTCCAGGTCATCAACGGTGTAACCCTCACTCTTGCCGGCCAGGGCGATCATCCCGGTAATCCCCCCCGTGTAGCGGATCGGCACCCCCATGAAGGAGGCCAGTGGCGGGTGCCCCTGCGGCTTCGGTACGGAGTCCGGATGGTGCTCCACATCGTTGATGATCCACGACTGCTGATCCAGAAGACCGATCCGGTTCACCCCGCGGTTCGGCATATTCTTGAGCAGATGGGCCGCCTCGGGCATGGGCACCTGGCAGGCGTTCCACCCTGCCTGGCTGATCGCCGTCGTGTCAAACAGGCCCTGGGGGTTCAACTCACCGATGAAGCCGTAGGCGCTGCCGGTCAGATCCTCGGCAACCTTCAGACAGACCTGGGCCACCTCTTCCTCGGACCGACAGGTCATGGTCTCCCTGAAAATCCTGATGATGGCCTTAAGCAGCGCAACCTGCCTCTTGGACGAATCTTCTGCTTGTTTGAGCTCTGCAGGCTCCGTCAGCAAGGGGCCTGATCTTGGTTTTCTGGCAGTCATGTCGGTATTCCCCGAACAGCAGGCACAGGCTTGGAAGATTGCACATTCTGAGTTTACCACTGCGTAGCAATATGTTACAGCGAAACAAGCTCAATCAACCTCACGGGTTAGCCTCTTCAAATACAGGCAGGGTGATCATGGCAAAGAGGCAGGCATGCCTTGATTATGCAGTGAGGCGGAAACAGACAGGGGGAAAGGTTAAGGAATGGGGGCTCTGGTACAATGCGGATACCGATCACCTTGAAAAGCAGGTTGATCGTGCGCAACCTTCCTTAGAGGACCGCCTGATAATATAAGATAGGCGATGCAGTGGCCTTGTCAACGCCCCTGCAATCAGCCCAACTCTTTGTTGCCGGCTCCGAAGATACCAAGAAGACCGCGGGCGGGACCGGTGGTCCCCGTCGGAACAAATGCCACCCGATCCCCGGGCTCGATGTGGTGGTCAAGGCTGTAAATCTGATGATTCACCAACACCGCGTCGATCTTTTCCAGTGGCAGGTCCAGCTCCTTTGCCAGGAGGCTGGCAGCGCAGCCGTCTGCGGGGATGGTTACCTCGATCACCGATGGCAGATTGCGCTCTTTGCTGATGCTGTGCAACGCGCCGAACATCCGTACCGTCGTACTCTTCAGAGTGGGCATGAGCAACTCCAATTCGTTTGGATCTGACACTACATCGAAGGAGACAGGAAGATGTATGAGAGTCAGGCAGCCGGGGTGCCGCAGTGCGTGGCATGTGGCGCCGTCGTTTGTCACACGGTCGTTATCGCGGACAGGCTGGAGTTCAATTATAGAAAAGCCCGATAAACATTATCCCTCCTCCCTTTCTCTGTCAAGAAAGCGGAGCATCTCGAATGATCTACCCCAACGGGTAATCAGTAGAAATTATGGTATATTTTAGCCTCATATAATTCCCGAATTCACCCACCCGAAAGGAGCACAGATGAGACGAACTCTGATTGTGACACTGGCACTGACCCTATTTTCCATTTCCACACTCAGGGCAGCCCAGCAATTTCCGTCCTCGGGCAGCAATCTCGGAAGCGTGACCGGAGGGGACTTCAAGAGAGCACGCCTTCTTATCGAGAAGAAGTGTACCGCCTGCCACACTGATCAACGCATAAGGGAAGCGTTAGCGGCCGGAAGGGATATGCAAACGATCCAACGTCAGATGGAGAAAAAAGGGGTGACACTATCTGCTGACGAGCGGACGGTGCTCGGAGTGTTCTGGAAGCAGACCCCCCTGAAGAAAAACAAAACGGATTCGCGCTGACGCTCCGCCTCGCCTTCACCCCCTCTTTCAGGTCCCGGCGCTCCACCATCCATGGTAGCTGAACGGAACGTGGTGATTGAGGTGAACGATGGCGACGGGGCCGGATGCCAGGTTTTCCGCCCGGAGCACTGCCAAATAGCTGCGCCTGCTTGCGCTGTCGTAGACCTCGACCAGCAGGAATCCGGGCTCGCAGGCGTCCCCGGGCAGGTACAGACGACCCGGCAACGGGATGAACACCGGTTCGGTCAGGTAGCTTCCCTTGCCGAAATCATAGCTTTCGATGCGCCCGGTCCTCATGTCGATACGGCAAACGATGTTCCAGAAGAAATCCTCCGGCCGGGTCTTCAGCATATAGCCGAAACGGTAGTCGTAACAGCGATGCAGTTCGTTCACCCTGGGCCATTCATAATTGCCTGCATCAAGCAACTCGTCACGTATCGTTCCGGCCGCGGGATCTATCAGGTAACGACGCAGTGAGCCGGGAAAGGCATAGCTTCCCCGCCGCCCCACCATGATCGCCGTGGCGATCGGGTCCGGGCCGACGAAATGGTCGGGATTGTCATAGCCGATGAAGTCGGCGACGATCTCGGCACCCCGGTTAAAGGCGTTGAAGGAGTGCCACATGTAGCAGGCGCTGCTCTCCAGCAAGAGCGGCGGCTTGTCGCCTTCCCGGTCCAGCACCATGATCAGGTTGCCGCGCTCGGGTTTCCAGGACAGCGATTCCGAGATGCTCTTGCGTCCCCAAAAAACGGACTGGTAGGCGATGTGGACGGGATGGAGCGTAAAGATCAGGTGGCGCCCGCAGACGAACCAGTCGTGCATGTACACGTTGCGCGGCATGGGAAGCGACCGGTGCAGCTTCAGTGTCCCGTTCGGCTCAAATATGGTGATATGGAGCATAGGCTTAGGGCCGTAGAGCACCCCGAAATGGAGCCATTCCCCGGTAACCGGATCCATCTTGGCGTGCGCCGCATAAATGGTCATGCTTCCCGGGAGCCCCAGGCTTGACACGCCGGAAGTCTCCAGGGTGTCAGGATCAAGTTCATAGGGAAGGGCGCACTCGTCAAAGGCGTAGAGCCTGCCTCGCCAGGCAAAGACCGTGACCCCTGCCTGCCCGGTGATACCTCCCGCACCCATGAAATTGGCCCAGAAGCCGCCGGGGGCCTGGGTGCTCCAGCTCGAAAAGATGAAGCGTCCCGCGGCCTGCTCGGCCAAGTACTTCTCCGTGCGCACGAACCGGTTCCGGTAATGCACCCCCGCGCCGGCAAACCGGAACGACTGCACCATGCCGTCTCCGTCCAGCAGATTGCGCTTGCGAAGGCCGCCCCGGTCGAAGAGCCCCGGGCCGTTTCTGTACAGGGTGCCACGCAGTTCAGCGGGAAGATTTCCCTCCAGCCTCGCCTGGTAGCTATGCTCCTCGCGCAGGGAGGTGGCCAGGCCGAAGTAGGGGTGAGCGGGATCACCGAAATCAGCAAAGACCTCTTTTCTGAGCGGGGGACTCGCTGCACAGCCGAAAAGCGCCAGGGAGGCCGCGGCCTCTCCCGCCAGCAGCAGTATTTGACGACGGGACATCATGTCTCTCCTCCCAAGCTGCTCCAAGGCGGGATTGGTCTTCCAGGCGTTTATTCTATCGCCGTTGCAGCAAGAAACAATGGATTCCCCGAGCCGGGGAACGCTACCAGCCGCAGGGGGCGGGGATGCAATGTCGATCTTACCTGCCACAGAAACACCCTGTGGTATAATTACCCATCGCCAATGAAAGACGCCGTTTTTGCGGGAGTGCCATGAAGGGTAACGGGCAGCCGTACCAAATCCAGAGAGTTCAGGTGAGACGCCTGCGCAACTATTCCCTCTGGCTCGCCGTGGCATGGTCCATACTGATAGCGGCATCCTTTGTCCTTGGGTACCGACAGCAAAAAGAGGAGGCGCTCGCCATAAGCCTGGCCGAGGCAAGAGCCGCACTGGCAAAGGATCTGCTCTATCGCAGCTGGGCTGAAGAGTATGGCGGGATCTACGCACCGGTTACCGAAAATAATCAGCCAAACCCCTACCTATCCGACCTCCCCGAGCGGGACATCATTACCCGTTCCGGAAAACGCCTGACCCTTATTAATCCGTCGACCATGATCCGTCAGGTTTTCGAGATGGCGCAAAGTCAGCCGGAGGTCGGCCAAGGACACATCAGCTACGTCGGCGCCACCCGCCCCGAAAACGCTCCCGACCTGTGGGAAGCCAGGGCCCTGCAGTCGTTTCGGAGCGGAGCCAAAGAGGTAAGCGAAATTCAGGTCATCAACGGCCAGCCGTACATGCGCCTGATGCGCCCCATGATCAAGCGGGACCCGTGCATCGAGTGCCACCATGAGGCCCAGGTCGTGCGAAGCGCGGTACGTGGCGGAATCAGCGTTTCGGTTCCCATTGCGCAGGTCCAGAAGGCGATGAGATCGACAATCAGGGGGAGCGCCATCGGGCACGGTCTCTTCTGGATACTCGGTCTCACCGGAATCGGGGTTGGGGCAACCAACCTGATGCGGAAGGCGGCCGAAATTGAGCAGAGCGAGCTTCGCTTCCGGAGCACCTTCGAGCAGGCCCCGATCGGGATTGCCCACATGGCGCCGGACGGCAGGCTGATCCTGGTGAACCGGCGCTTCTGCAGCATCGTCGGCTGCCCGACCGACCTGATGCTGCAGCGCACCATTCAGGAGATCACCCATCCGGACGACCTGATCGCCTTCCAGGAGCATGTCCGCCTTCTATTGGAGGGGAAGATCCCGGTTTATACAGCCGAGCAGCGCTACCGCCGCCCCGACGGTTCATCTGTCTGG
This sequence comes from Geobacter sp., assembly GCA_003499925.1. Lineage (GTDB taxonomy): Bacteria > Desulfobacterota > Desulfuromonadia > Geobacterales > Geobacteraceae > Geomonas. Next base: position 3,900 of record DNRQ01000106.1, on the reverse strand, counting down.
ACCATCCTCACCCTTTCGTTGGTGGAAAGCGCAAAGGGGATACCTGCCTACCTGATTGGCGTGGTCGAGGACATCACCGAACGGCAGAAACTCGAAGAACAGCTGCATCAATCCCAGAAGATGGAATCTATCGGAGCCCTGGCAGGCGGGGTGGCGCACGACTTCAACAACATCCTCACCGTAATCATAGGGAATGCCGCGCTCATGCAGATGAACATCACGCGGGATAGTCCTCTGATGACCTATCTGCAACAGATGCTAGATGCCTCCGAGCGGGCAGCAGGTCTTACCCGCGGACTCCTTGCCTTCAGCAGGAAACACGCCATTACTCTGGTGCCGGTCGACCTGAACAGCGTGGTGCAAAATATCAAGAAGCTGCTCCTGATGGTCATCGGCGAGGGGCACGAACTGATCATCACGCCGTCTCCTCAGAAGCTCACCGTCCTTGCGGACGTCGGCCAACTGGAGCAGGTATTGATGAATCTTGCAGTGAATGCGCACGACGCCGTTCCCGAGGGTGGGCGGATAACCATCAGCACCGGCGCCGAAACCCTCGACGCCGAGGTCGCCTCGGCGGCCGGCGTCATGCCGGGTAGTTACGCCGCCATAGTTTTCTCCGATAACGGCAGCGGCATCCCCAAGGAACACCTGGAGAGGATCTTCGAGCCTTTTTTCACCACCAAGAGTCAGGGGAAGGGGACCGGGCTCGGCCTGTCCATCGTCTATGGCATTGTGAAGCAGCACAACGGCCACATCAAGGTCTACAGCGAGGTCGGTTACGGTACCACCTTCAGGATATACCTGCCGCTCACCCATGAGCCCCAGATTAATGCCGAGGACACGGCACCGCTGTTCCCGCGAGGGACCGAAACGATTCTCGTTGCGGAGGACGATGATAACGTGCGCAGGATCGTGGTCGACATATTGGAAGCTTACGGCTACAAGACCATTGTTGCCGTTGCAGGGGACGACGCGGTAGCCAAGTTTCAGGAGCACAAGGACACCATCTCCCTTGCCTTTCTTGACGCCATCATGCCGCGCAAAAACGGATGGCAGGTCTACGAGGAGATACAACGGATCCGGCCGGGAGCCAAGGTTCTGTTCACCAGCGGGTACACCGATGAAATTATCAGGAAGCAGAACATCATGGCGGAGCGGGCACAGATTCTGACCAAGCCGGTCTCTCCGTCCCTGCTGCTCACCAAGCTGCGGGAGGTACTGGATTCATAAGTGATGGATCGACTTGAAGGGGAGGCCCATCACCCGCCCCTTCAAGTCGGAGCTAGCCTCCCCCCCTCACCTTCAAGTCAGAGCAGGCCTCATCCCCCCTCCCCTTCAAGGGGCACTNNATGGCAGTGCCTTCAAGGGGAGGGCCGGGGTGGGGATGGGGGCCAGCATGCCGGCAGGATTTGTGGCATTTGCCTCACCGGCCCCAGCGATATATCGACCGGAACTCCTTTTTTTTCTTCCATGGCCCGTATCAGCTTCGCGAAGTCAGTCCTCACCAGCAGATTCCTATCAGCCAGCAAATGCATGGCCTGCCCCACGGTTGACTCCGCACGCTTATACCGGTGCGCTTCCACAAAAACCCTTTCCCCCTTGGCGCCGACCTTGATCGGCTGGTTCACTATAACGACCAGCATCCCTCGGGGGACCAGTTGGAAAAGACTGGCGATGTCCTCAGGATAGAGCCTGAGGCAACCGTGGCTCGACCTTCTCCCGATGCCCCATGGCCTGTTGGTGCCGTGAATGAGGACACCGTCCCGGGAAAGCCGCAGGGCGTGGCTCCCCATCGGGTTGTCAGGGCCGGGAGGCACAACTTTGGGGAGGCGGGATTCTTTTGCCCGTATTGACTCAGGCACATACCAGGCCGGTTTGGCGATCTTCTCTATAACCCTGTACTTGCCAAGCGGTGTATCCCTACCCTCGTCCCCGATACCCAAGGGAAAGGTGATTACCTTGCCGGCAGAGCCTTTTGGATAGTAATACAACCGAAACTCGGGGATGTTTATCACTATGGCGGGGCGCATCGAAACGGCGGGCAGAATCCAGGCGGTCGGGATGGTGATGTGAGTACCGGCTTTGGGGATAAACGGGTCTATGCCCGGGTTGGCAGCAACAATCGCATTAAAGCCCAGATCGAATTTCCGGGCTATCTCAACCAGTGATTCCTTTTCTCGAACGCGATACTGCTGCAGTTCACCGACAAAGCCATCGGCAAGTGGAAGGGTCGCGGCGCGGGGTGATACTGTGGCTACGCTGAGCGCGCATGACAATACCAGGGCCTTGACATAGGGTCTGCACGCAAATCTTTTCATGCAAATTAATGCCTATAGGTCGCAGGGACAGTGCTCCGGAGAGGCCGCTCAAGTGCTTGCTCAGGGATTATTTCTTCTGACCCAGTTCAAACGCCTTCGCTGCCCTTTGCGCGGAGTGATCCGCAGCCGATGCAGAAGCTGCAGCGCTTGTTGCCGCATTTTCTGCCCGTTGCGCACTTTCAGTAGCGGTTCTTGCCGCATCAGAAACCAGCGCCCTGTCGGCCGGAGTCAGCTCCAACGTAGTGGGAAGTGCGCTTAACCGGCTTTCAAGATCGCTTGCCTTGGTCTCCAGAGCGCTCAATCGTGACTCCAGCGTTGTTCCCTTCGACTCGAGTATATCCAGCCTGCAGGCGAGCGGGTCGGTCTGCTGTTTGACATACCCTTGGGTTGCACAGCCGGAAGTAAGAAGCAGTATGGATACCAAGGCCAGGGAGAACTTTTTCACTGTGTACCTCCACCAGGTTACTGAAAGACACTCCATGTGGTTTGCCCTTTGGATTTCATCTGCTAAACCCATTCAACAAATGTCAGCGCGAACAAAATTACAACGCATTCATTTTAACCAATGCAGGTGTAATTGCAACTTGCGCTGAAGATTCCTCACGTGATCAGCAGGGACTGCGCACAGAGAAAGACTTGACGCACCCCGCTAAATTTGTATCCTTTAAGGGTTGTGAAAATCAAGGTCTAGGGAGGCATAAGATGGAATTCAAGCTGACGAGTCCAGCCTTCAGCAACGGCTCACAGATCCCGTCCAGATACACCTGTGACGGAGAGAATATCAACCCGCATCTGATAATCCATGGTATTCCTGCCAATACCAAGTCGTTGGCACTGGTGGTGGAGGATCCGGATGCGCCAGCCGGGCTTTATACCCATTGGGTCCTCTGGAATATTCCTCCGGAGACCAAGGAGATCCGGGAGCATACCGCACCGTGGGGCTCTGAAGAAGGTTACAACTCCGGCAATGAAAGGGGTTACGAAGGTCCTTGTCCCCCCTCCGGTACGCATGGATACGTCTTCCGCTTGTTTGCTTTGGACCTCAAACTCAAGATCCCGGCAGACTCAGACAGACAGGCGTTGGAAACTGCGATGGCACAACATATCCTGGCGACAACGGAACTGATGGGAAACTACTCCCGTACCAATGAAGCTCCCCTTTGAGGCGGGTGCTTTTTAGGGCGTGAGCATTTTTTTTGGCATTTTGGAAACAACCCGCACAGCAGCGGTTTTACGCTGCTGTGCGGGTGCTGCTAATTTGCATTATTTCCTGGATTGCAGTATGTTAAAGATAAAGGAAGGTGAAAACGACGATTGGGTGTTTCTGCTCCCGCGCTGCTTCTGTTCGACCCGCTTAAAAAAGGCGCGTGTAGAAGATGTTAGCTGTTTCACCAGAAGCGCCATCCTAAAATACCAAAAAAGAGGTGTGACTCGAAGGAGAGCTGGCGGAACAGATGCCGGCTCTTTCTGTTTCTGCAGGACGCAAAAAAGCCCCACCGGGTTTCCCTGGCGGGGCTTTTCCATTAAATTCCCTGCGGCGACCTACTCTCCCACACAGTTACCCATGCAGTACCATCGGCCC
>DNRQ01000066.1 GCA_003499925.1 Geobacter sp. | reverse complement strand
GCTCATGTCGGGCGCCTTCCTGCTCTCCTTCCTGGTCATGGCCAAGGCGGGCTTCAACCCGATCGGCTTCTTCAGCACCATCGTGAACAGCCCCGACATCCAGGATCACGTCTCCAAGCTGGTCCTGAAGGACGGCGTCATCCTGAGCGGGGTCGATGCGGGTCAGCGCTTCCTGGAGCCCGGCCTCTATCTCAAGAATCCGCTGGACCAGATCTCCCTCGGCATGGCCCTGGTGCTCGGCACCGCCGGCATGCCGNNGTTCATCATCGGCGGCTTCTACGTGCTGACCACCCTGCTCGGCTTCGGCGCCGCCATCCACCTGACCCCGCAGGGGATCATCTCGGTCGACCCGGGCGGCAACATGGCTACCCTGATGCTCTCCCAGCAGCTGGGCGCCGACATCGCACCGGTCCTCGGCGACCTGTTCCTCGCCTTCCTCTGCGCCGTCGCCTTCGCCACCATCCTCGCCGTGGTCTCCGGCCTGGTACTGGCGGCATCGGCCGCCATCGCACACGACATCTACGTAAACGTGATCAAGGACGGCCACGCCGACCAGCACGAGCAGGTTTACGCAGCCCGCATCACCTCCTTCGTGGTAGGCGCCTGCGGCATCGTCATCGGCATCGCCGCCGAGAAGCAGAACGTCGCCCACCTGGTGGCGCTCGCCTTCGCGGTCGCCGCCTCTGGGAACCTCCCGGTCGTCGTGCTGTCGCTCTTCTGGCGCAAGTTCAACACCGCCGGCGTCATCTCCGGCCTGCTGGTCGGCACCATCGCCTCCATCGGCCTGGTGATGGTCTCCCCCAACATGACCTACCCGAAAGTGGTCGCCGCCGGCGCCAAGAAGATAGTGGTCGCCATGGAGAAGAAACAGGCCGCACTTCCTGCCGGAGAGACCCTCTCCGAGAAGGACGCCAAGGCCCTCGCCAAGGCAAGGGTAGACGCAACCCAGGACGGCACCTCCATGCTGGGGCTCGACAAGCCGCTCTTCACGCTGAAAAACCCGGGCATCATCTCGATCCCGCTGGGGTTCATGGCCGCCATCCTCGGCTGCCTCGCCTTCCCGAACCGGCGCTCCGAAGAGATGTTCGACGAGGTCTATGTCCGCCAGAACACCGGTTTGGGCATGGCCAAGGCCGTCGAGCACTAAGCTGCAAACTTTACGCTTGAAAGAGATGGGGAAGGGAAACCTTCCCCATTTTTTCGTTTCCGGGCGCCCTGACGGGGACGGGGAGCGACCTGGCGAGCAAAACACCCTTTTAAACTCCTCAATAATTCTGTAGAATCAATTACCGTTTGAAGAATCGGCAGTGATCAGAGCTATCATGGAGCAGCCATGCCGCACCAGATTTTCCCACCGCAACCCGACGATGCCGAACTCCTGCAGCAGTTGATGGGGCAGGTGCACGCCTTCCTGCCGCTGCTGGAGAGAGACGAGATCCGGAGGTTCCTGAAGGCGCTGCAAGGGAGCGTGCGGGACGAGCTGGAACAGATCGGGGAGTATTCGCGCCGGGAAGAGGCGCTGCTCGCCGCGATCCCGCAGGAAAGCGACTACGGCGCGCTGTTCCGCCTGCACGAGGAGCTGAACGCCCTGGAGATGGAGCGCTTCCTCTGCTTTTACTCGGTGCCGGCGCTGCACGAGAACTGCACCTCCTACCGGGACGTCCTGGCCGGGCGGGCGCTCGAGCTGGTGCAGGCCGAGATGCCCCATCCCCCGCCGCTCCCCTTCGCCCTGATCAGCATGGGGAGCGACGGCAGGGAGGAGCAGACCCTGATCACCGACCAGGACTACCTGATCGTCTACGGCGACGGCGACAAGGAGGAGGCGGACGGCTACTTCAAGGAGTTCTCCACCCTGCTCGTGGAGCGGCTCTCCGAGATCGGCTTCAAGAAGTGCACCGGCGGCATCATGCCCAGCAACGACAACTGGCGCGGCTCGCTGTCGCAGTGGCAGCGCCGGCTGCTCTCCATCGTGCGCTACGAGTGCGAGGACTACGGCAAGAACCTGATGGACCTGATCGTCGTCTCCGACGCGCGCTTCGTGGCCGGGGACCGGGAACTGGCCGGCGAGCTGGTGACCCGGATCCGCTCGGTTTTGCAGGATTACTTCCTGGCGCTTTGGGGGATGGCCAAGGCCGCCACCGAGATGCAGCTCGCCCTGGGGTTCTTGAAGAGGTTCTGGACCGAGGGGAGCGGCGAGCACAAGGGGGAGTTCAACCTGAAACTGCTCGCCTGGGCTCCGCTGGTGATGAACGTCAGGATCCTGGCCATCAACCAGGGGATCCCCGCCACCTCCACGGTGAAGAGGATCGAGCTTCTGGAGCGGGAGAAGAGCTTTTCTGGCGACACGGCGCGCGGCCTGATCGAGGCCTACCGCATCCTCACCAAGCACCGCATTCTGCTCCAGATCAAGGTGATCAAGGGGATCACGAACAACGCCTATTTCCTGAACCCGTACTCGCTCCCCAAGGACGAGAGGGAGAGGATGAGGCACGCCCTGCTGCTGATCGAGGACCTCCAGAAGATCATCCACACCAACTTTTCCATCGTGTAGCCGCGCAGGCGACGAAGGCAAAATCTTTGGCCGCAAAAAGGCACAAAAAACGCAAAAAAGAATCAAGCAAATCAAAAACGGCTAAAGCCAAAAAAGCTTTCCGCCACAAAAAGGCACAAAAGGCACAAAAGACGCAAAAAGAAGCAAGTCCTTGAACCACAAAAGATTCTAGTCCTAAAGATTCAACCACAAAAAGAAGCAAGTCCTTGAACCACAAAAATCAAGTCACTGAACAACATGAGGATGACATCAAAAGGATGAACTGTAATTGCTTCGCCTTTTTTTGTGAATTTTGTGCCTTTTTGTGGCAAGAACCGGCCTGATTTTGGTTTTCGGGTTTTCCGGCTTCACCCGCAGCCGATGCTGTGTTATGCTCCCTGCTCCAGAGCAGCCCCAGATCGGAGGACATCATGAGCCACCAGAACAAGCGCTACCAGGTCAACCTGTTCCGACCCAAAACGGGGCACATGCGGGACGAGGTGCTGATCATCTTCGCCATCCTCTTCGGCTGGGCCATCTGCACCTTCGGCTTCCAGATCGTGCTCGCCGTCAGCCGGGGGACCGGGGCCGGCGACCTGCTGACCCGCCTCACCTTTTTCAACCTGCCGCTGCACTTCTGGTTCACCGCCCAGTTCCTGCCGCTTTGGTTCATCGTCCTTTGCGTCGTCTTCAACGTCTACATCGACAGGATCACCCAATACCACAGCCGCAGGAGAGACCGCAGCTATGAATGACTCTTCCTGGTCCGTCTTCGTAGTCCTTTGCGTGCTGGTCTCCTTCATCGTGGTGGGCCTCAGGCAGAAGTCGCGCGAGAGCACCGAGTACGGCTTCGGGGGGCGCTACACCGGAAGGATCGGCGGCGGTGCGGCGATCGCCAGCAACTGGATGAGCGCGGCAAGCCTGATGGGGCTCGCCGGGCTCATCTACCTGCAGGGGTACCAGGCGCTCGCCTACGTGATCGGCTGGACCGGCGGCTACGTGCTGCTGCTGGTCCTCCTCGCCAGCCAGATCCGCCGTTTCGGCAAGTTCACGGCACCGGACTTCGTCGGCGAGCGCTACGGCTCCTCGGCCGCGCGTCTGATAGCGGCGGTCATCTCCATCGCGATCTCGGTGATCTACTGCGTGGCGCAGTTCAAGGGGATCGGCATGATCTTCTCCTTCATGTTCGGCATCGACTACACCCGGGGGGTCATGTTCGGGGGGGTTGCCGTGGTCTCCTACCTGGTCCTCTCCGGGATGCTCGGGGTGCCCCGCAACCAGCAGATGCTCTACTTCGTGATCAGCGTCTCCTTCATCGTCCCGCTCATGTGGCTCGCCCGCAAGCTCGGGTACTTCTGGCTCCTGCCGCAGTTCGGCTACGGCGAGGCGATCGCCGACCTGTCGCGCCAGTTCAGCATCGACTTCACCCTCCCCTTCGCGCAGGGCTCCCTGTTCGGCTGGTGCGCGCTCTGCTTCACCCTGATGGTCGGCACGGCGGGGCTCCCCCACGTGCTGTCGCGCTTCTACACGGTCCCCAACATCCGGGACGCACGCTGGAGCGTGGTCTGGGGGCTCTTCTTCATCGCCCTGATCTACTGGTCGGCACCCGCCTACGCCGTTTTCGGCAGGCTGCTGGAGGCGCAGCAGGGACATCAGTTCTCCCCGGCCGCGGCCCGCAGCATGGCGGACATCATCGTGCTGAAGACCGCGGTCAGCGCCGGCCTTCCGGGATGGCTGGTGGGGGTTCTCGCCGCGGGAGCGCTCAGCGCCGCCTTCTTCACCGTCGCGGGACTATTGATGACCGGCGCCGCCTCCATCTCCTACGACATCTACTACAGCATCCTCAATCCCCGCGCCAGCGAGTCGGCCAGGATGCAGGTGGCCAAGGCGGGGACCCTGGTGCTCGCGGCGCTGGTGCTGCTGCTGGCGCTCAACCCCCCGGGTCTGATCGCCGAGATCACCGCGGTCGCCTTCGCGCTTGCCGGCAACACGATCTTCCCGCTCTTTCTGTTGGGCATCTGGTGGGAGCGCGCCAACCGCGAGGGGGCCATCGCCGGGATGCTGACCGGCATCGTCTGCACCTTTGCCGAACCGCTCCTGTCGGGGGTGCTCCCCCAGGTGGGCGCCTGGTTTCCGATCACCTCGTCGGCGCTTTGCGGCGCGCCGCTGGTGATCTGCGTCATGATCGCGGTCTCGCTGGTCACCCCGCCCCCCCCGGAGGAGATGAGGCGCTTTCTTGAACAAGAGGTGCACGGTCACCTGGACTAACCGCTGGCTCTCGACTCCCCGGGCGCCGCCCGACCAGCCGAGAGCCGATCCGATTCCGAAGCCGTCTTTATGGGAGCCGTCCATGCCGCTGCTGTTGGGAACCAAGGGAACAGACATCCTGAAATGGCGCGCCAGTGCCGAGCTGGTGGAGAGCCTCGAGGTGCAGCTGGCCCGGAAATGGGGGCGCAGCTCGGCGCGCGAGGCGGAAAGCTTCCTGGCGAGGTTCATCGAAACCCTTGAGGATGAACTGAACTACGAGGCGCAGTTCAAGGGGGAGAGCTCCACGCTGGACCAGGCGATCGAGGAGGCCGGCGACCTGAGCCAGCTCCGGCCGCTGCAGGCGCGCTACCGGGAGCTGGTCTGCGCCCACTTCAACCGCCGTCGCTCGGTGCTGGCCCTCTGCGACGCCTGCAACCAGTTGCACGACCGGCTCCTGAGCCGGGCGCTTTCCCTGGCGGGGGAGCGGATGGAGCAGGGGGGCCAGGGAAGCGCCCCGCTCCACGCCGTGCTGGTCTCGGGCGACCGGGGCCGCGGCGAAGAGACCCTGTATAGCGAGAACCGCTACTTCCTGTTGTACGGGAAGGAGGCCCCCGGCTCCTCCCTGTTCAGCCGCCAGCTGGGGAGGGCGCTGAGCGAGGCGGGGCTGCTGAGCGCCGGGCACATGTTCTGGCACGGCTCCCTCGATGAATGGCGCGCCCTGCTGGAGGGGAGCTTCCCGCTCCGGCAGAAAGCCGCCCCGGGGAGCGACCTCGCCCCCCTCCCCCCCTTCGCCGCACCGGTCCGACCGGGGCCGCAGGAGATGCCGGAGTGGGCCTGGCGTCTGGAGGCGCTGGCGGATCTCCGTTTCGTCCGGGGTGAGGCGCCGCTTGCCGACCCGGCGCTGGACGCCGCCGCCGCCACCATCGACCAGGAGCGCAACCGCGGCCCCTTCCTGCAGCTGGCACGCCGGGTGATCGGCCTGCCCCTTGCCGTGGGGCGCTTCGGAGGGTTGCGCCTGCAGCGAACCGGCGAGCATCGCGGCGAGGTGAACCTGGAGGAGCTTGCCCTGGGTCCACTGGTGATGACGATCCGGGTGCTCGCCGTTCATGCCGGGATCCACGCCGGCGGCACGGTGGACCGGATCAAGGAGCTCCTGGAAAGGGGGGCGCTCGACGTGGAACTGGCGGAGAGGCTCCTGAAGGCGTACCAGTGCCTGATGCAGCTCAAGGTCCTGAGCGAGATTCGCAGCGAGGAGAGCGGCTCCTTCTGCAGCCCCGAGGAGTTCGACGAGGCGGAGGATGCCCGATTCAGAGGCTCCCTTGAGGCGGTGCTGAATCTGCAGAAGATCGCCTACCAGAGAATGGTCGGACAGGTATAGGCCATGCGCATTTCCATCTCGGCAGGGACCCTGTTCATCTTCCCGCTGGAAAAGGTCTTCGGCATGGCGAGGGAGGTCGGCTTCGACGGGGTCGAACTGGTGATCAACCAGGAATTCCAGAAGGTGAACACGCGCCGGCTGATCAAGGAGCTGGCCGCCACGCTCCCGATCCTGTCGATTCACGCCCCCTTCATGCCGCTGGACGGCTGGGGGGGACCGATCGACTCGCTGAAGCGCTGCGTGGAGATCGCGGCGGACTGCGGCATCGGCCTGATCAATTTCCATCCCCCCAGCTGGCTCGGGATCGAAGTCGCCTACTGGCGCTGGCTGTACCGCATCAACGATTTTCAAAAGGAGATCGGGGAAGACCGGGTGGCGCTCACCCTGGAGAACATGCCCTGGACGGGAAAGTACCGCATCAACGGCTATATCCTCTCCGAGACGCAGAAGATGATCGAGTTCCTCCAGGAGAGAAATCTCTACCTCACCTTCGACTGCACCCACATGGGATCGGGGCGGGCCAACTTCATCAACGACTTTTACCTCTTCTACAACAGCGGCCGGATCAGGAACATCCATTTCTCCGATTACGGCCACGGCCGTCAGCATCTGATACCGGGCCACGGCATACTGCCGCTGACTCGATTCCTGAACCACCTGAGAAACACCGCCTACAACGAGACCCTTACCCTGGAGCTCTCCCCCCACGAGTTCCCCAAAGGGGAGCAGATCATCATCGACAGCCTGAAGGAGATCCTCTCCTACCTGAGGCGCGAGACCGCCAAGACTACCCCCTGACCACGTATACCGAGCATTTGGCGTCCCTCACCACCTTGTGGGAGACGCTCCCCAGCAGCTTTCGCTTCAAAAACCCCTTCCCGGTGCTGCCGATCACGATCACGTCGATCTCCTGGTTCTGGGCGAAGCGGACCAGTTCCTCGGCGGGGTCGCCGTAGACCACCGCAGTCTCCAGCGGCACCTCCTCCTCGGCGGCGAGCTTCTCGACCACGTAGAAGATGCGCTCCTTGAGCTCCAGCCATTGTGCCTGCTCGGTGATCGGCTTGGCGGGAACGAAATCGGTAAAGGTGTTGCGCGGCGCGTTCGGGAGCACGAGCAGTCCGTAGACCTTGCTCTTGAACTGGCTCGATATCCCTGCCGCCAGCCGGACCGCCTCCTCCGCGGCCTTGTCCGACAGGGGCGAGCCGTCGATGGCGACCAGGATCTTCTTGCGCAGGTTGAGCATCTGGCTTTCCTCCGGAAAAGGGATGGCATGGGATAACGGCAGCACAACTATAAAACATTACCTCGCTTTTTCAAACACTATTTTGCAATACTCCGACTGTCAACGCTCGCATGCGCTCCCGGCAAGCTTCGCTGCCGCTAATACTGCAGACTCTCTGGGGGTTTTTCATTGACAGCAGGCGGGATCCCAGTGAGAATACCAGTCAGATGGAGGCGCTGGCCGCAACCGGTGCAGGATGAACGGATCCAGTCCCGATACGGTTACCGTTCAGTTCCCCCCTTTGCAGAAGGTCGCTTCAGGCCGCAGTGCCCGGTCACTCCCTGCACCGGCACGAAAGAGAGGCAAGCCATGATGGTCGGCATTTTGAAGGAGATAAAGACCGAGGAGAACCGGGTCTCCATGACACCGGCGGGAGTCGAGGTCATGGTGGCCAAGGGGCACGGCGTGCTGGTGGAAACGCTCGCCGGAGTGGGGAGCGGCTTCGGCGACGACGCCTACCTGAGCGCCGGGGCCGAGATCGCCCTCACCCCGGCCGAGATCTTCGCGCGCGCCGAGATGGTGATGCACGTCAAGGAGCCGCAGCCCTCCGAGTACGGCATGATACGCGCGGGGCAGATCATCTTCACCTACTTCCATTTCGCGGCCTCGGAGCAGCTGACGCTCGCCATGATCAATGCCGGGGCGGTGGCCATCGCCTACGAGACCATTACGGACGCCGACAACACGCTGCCGCTTTTGACCCCGATGAGCGAGGTCGCCGGCAGGATGGCGGCGCAGCAGGCGGCCAAGTACTCGGAGCGGGCCCAGGGAGGGCGCGGCATCCTGCTGGGAGGGGTCCCCGGCGTGGCTCCGGCCACGGTGCTGGTTTTGGGAGGGGGTGTGGTCGGCACCCACGCAGCCCGGATGGCCTGCGGCCTGGGCGCCAAGGTCTACCTGCTGGAAACCAACCTGGCCCGCCTGCGCCACCTGGCCGAGGTGATGCCGAAGAACTGCTTCCCGATGATGTCCTCCCCGGCCACCGTACGGCAACTGGTGAAGGATGCCGACGTGGTGATCGGCGCCGTACTGGTGCGCGGGGCCAAGGCCCCCAAGCTGGTGACCCGCGAAATGCTGAAGGGGATGAAGAAGGGGACCGTGCTGGTGGATGTGGCGATCGACCAGGGTGGCTGTTTCGAAACCTCGCACCCTACCACCCATTCTGCGCCTACCTTCGAGGTGGACGGCATACTGCACTACTGCGTGGCCAACATGCCCGGTGCCGTGCCGCTCACCTCCACGGTCGCGCTCACCAATGCCACCCTCCCCTACGCGATCGCCATCGCGGCCGAGGAGTGGCGCGAGGTGGCCCGCAAGCACCCCGGGATCAGGGCCGGCATCAACGTCGCCCTGGGCAAGGTGACCTACCGTGAGGTAGCCGAGGCGTTCAACCTGGAGTACACCCCGGTGGACCGGTTGCTTTTCTCCATCCCCTGACCAGGCTGCACCAAAGCGCGGCAGCAAAGAAAAAGGCGGCCCCGCCGAGCCGCCTTTTTCACCTTTCACCTTTCACCTTTCACCTTTCACCTTTCACCTTTCACAGCCTTTACCCTACCCCTCCTCGGCCGGCTTCAGCACCTCGAGCATCTCCTGATGGATCACGCCGTTGGAGGCGAGGATGCGGTGGTCGTAGGGCGAGTAAGGGAGGCCTGCGTGGTTGGTCACCTCCCCCCCCGCCTCGGTGATGAGCAGGGCACCTGCTGCGACGTCCCAGGGCTTCAGCTTGCACTCCCAGTAGCCGTCCAGCCTTCCTGCCGCGACATAGGCAAGATCGAGCGCCGCGGCTCCGGCCCGCCTGACGGCCCGCGCCGCCAGCTGGAAATTGATGAAATTGCCGAAGTTGTTCTCGTTGTCCCGGGTCCTGTCGTAGGGAAAACCGGTGGCGAGGAGCGAGCGTTTCAGCGGCGATCTCTTCGAGACCCGGATCGGGTTGCCGTTCAGAAAGGCGCCCCCCCCCTTCGAGGCGGTGAAAAGCTCATCCATCATGCAGTGATAGATGGCGCCGAGCAGCACCTCGCCTTCATACTCCAGGGCAATGGAGACGCAGAACCAGGGGTAGCCGTGGGCAAAGTTGGTGGTGCCGTCCAGCGGGTCGATGATCCACTTGTAAGGGAGGTTGCGGTGTTCGTAGATGTTTTCCTCGGCCAGGAAGCCGTGATCGGGAAAGGCCTCCTTCAGGCGGGTAACTATCAGATCCTCGCAGCTGCGGTCCACCTCGGTGACCAGGTCCACCTCGCCCTTGTAGGAGATGGCGAAATCGCTCCAAAGCCGCTCCTTCTGGAGGGCACCGGCCGATTTCGCCGCGGCCGTAGCCGCCTCGAGAAAGGTCCGGATCGACTCTTCAGTTGGCATCGGTTGCCCCGGCCCGGCCCGCGCCGGCAGGTAAAGCCGTTTTGAGCAGATCGCACATGTGCTCAAGCAAGGTGAAGTGGATCTCGTCCTCGGCCGCGATCTTCAGGAAGAGCTCCCTTTCCCAGCCCGCCCCCGCCTCCCGCGCCAACTGGCCGCACAGGCGCACATTGGCCGCCTCGAAATCCATGGCGGATCCGTAGCAGCCCAGGTCCCCGTTGAAGCTGGAGAGAGCGGCCTCCTCCACGGAGAGGCGTCGCAGTATCGACCTGGCGCCGTCCAGCGTGGCAGAGTGGCTAAGCTCCACCCGGGCACCGCCCTGCAGGGCGCGCAGCGCGTCGGCATGTCTCCCCTCGTCCTCCGAGAACATGTCGAAGATCCGGCTCAACCCCGGAATACCGGCCTCAGCTCCGCAGCGCAGGTAATACCCCTTCCCGTCCCCTTCCTTACCGAACGCCACATCCATCGAATCCATAGTCCCTCCCAGGTTCGTAATTTCCGGCTGGAATACATTACCAGAAAATGAGGGGATTACAAAAAAAGGAAGTATTTTGTGAATAAAAATTGAATCCGGAGTGAAATCGCGGCGGGGAATGCGGTTTTCGTTGGCCCAATCGTGACTACCCGGTGGAACAGCGGCGCACAGCATACCGGCCGGGGTGACCATTGGCATCAGGCGACCCCGCCTCTCACCGTAACCCGGCCTCCCGATGGGGATAACAAGTTGACTTGTTTCCTTGATCTACCTATCCTGCTGAAGTTACTATACCCGCTCCGGTGGGATAGTGAGGGGGGACCGATTGGGCTTACCCCTGGCACCCGGCAAGAAGGACATGGTCCATGTCGCGCGTTTGCTGCCAGCAGTGACATCAGAAGCTAATCCCACTGGAGGTCTCGACAGCATGAAGATATCGTCAAAAGTGCTGATGGCACTCATGGTCCTGGCATTTCATGTTGCGGCGACACCATTTTCTGATGCCGCGACCATTGTTGATGGTCCAGTTGCGAGGAATAAGCTGCAACGCGATGTCAAGGAACTCCTTTACGACAACAGGTTTGCGGAGTTGGAAAAGCTCGCCAAGGAGTTGAGATCGACCAAGGCACGTTTTCCCGAGGGGCACTGGAAGCTCCCCTATTTCTACGATGGACTGGCTGCGCCCGAGCACAAGAGTGAAAAACAATGGCAGCGCCTTCTCGGCCGTTTGGAGAAGTGGCAAAAAGCTTACCCTGAGTCGGTTGCTGCGCGCGTCGCTACTGCTTCGGCTTGGCTCGAATATGGCTGGGAGGCCCGCGGCTCGGGCTCTTCGGATTCTGTCACTCCGGAAGGGTTGAGGTTGTTGACGGAGCGAAGAGTCCGAAGCCTGAAACTTGTCTACAGGATACCCCCGAATCCGGCTGACGACTGTCCTGGCCGGCATGCTCTCCTTCTAACCGTCGGCAAGAGTTTGGGATGGGACCGGGATACCATGTCTCAGCTCTTTAAGAAAGCGGTCGCCTTCGAGCCTCGTTATTACTATTTCTACGGGAACTGGATGGACTATATGTCCACCCGCTGGGGAGGTCGAGAGGGTGAGTGGCTTTCCTTTATCGAGGGAGCCGATGCCCTGGCTGGGCGAAAGGAAGATCAGGAAATCTACGCACGCATGGTCGGCGGCATGTGGCAGGAAGAATGGAAATCATTCGAGGACCAGCGCATCTCGTGGCCCAGGATGAAAGAAGGCTTTCGCAGTATCGAGCGTGAATATCCAGGCTCGCCCTATAACCTGAACATTCTTGCGGTCTTTTCCTGTCTTGCCGGCGATCTGGAGACGGCCCGGGCGGCATTCGCCAAAATAGGCAATTCTCCCTACCTGGAGAAATGGCGGGAGCCGGTCAATTTTGACGAATGTCGTTTCCGGGCCGAAGGGAGTGGCATGACCGGCCGCCTCACCCTGAAGGAAATTGGCGAGAAAGGGCTGGACCAACAGTCCCTGCAGACACGCCAACTTGCAGAAGAAGGCGATACCTACTCGCAGTATCGGTCCGCAGCGGCGTATCGAAAGGGTGATTGGGGCGAAAAGGATGTCCTGAAAGCGGCAAAATTGATGAAGTTAGCCGCGGAGAAAGGATATGCCCCGGCACAGCATGAGCTCGGGAATATCTACCAGCAAGGAGCCGGGGTAAAGAGGGACGATGAGACAGCTGCCAGATGGTATCTGAAAGCCGCCCTGCAGGGATATGCCCCGGCGCAGATCTCCCTTGGCAGTGCCCTAGTTACAGGGAAAGGAGTCCGCAAAGACTACCTGAAGGCATACGCCTGGATTGTAAGCCGCTCGGATAAAAGCGGCTTCGAATCGCTCTCCGAAACCATCTGGAACAGCCTCAATGAAAAAGAGCGGAGTGCTGCGGAAAACGAGGTCCTGGTGGTAGCGAAGATTCTCGCTGACTGTGCCGAGGGGGACTATGCCGGGTGTCTCAACAAGAACGGCTCCATGCTCGACGAGTTTCTCAAGTCCAGTGATGCTAAATGAGACGGTACTTCCATCGGGGATGGCCGGTGCGCTTTAAGGGGTGGGTTGCCGATCGAGCAGGAAAAAGGGATCAGCATTAAAGCCGATCCCTTGCCTGTGTCTACTGCTTCAGCATCTCATTGCTCGCGGTGAGCCTGGTCCCCGGTGGAACCGGTTGGCTTCCACCGGGAAGGGGCACGGCTACTGGAGCCGGTTTTTCAGCAGGTCCTTTCCTTTCTGCACCAGTTCAGCGTTTGAATCGGCCACGTCATTGAAGAATCTTTCCACTTCCTGATCGCCTTTAGCGTCCTGGATGTATTGACGGCAGGTATCCGCTGCCTGTGACGCGTTGTAGATAACGCTAACCAGATCGTATTCCTTGTCTTTCAGCAGGTCTTTTGACATTTTCCGCCTCCTCAACGTTTGACTTATGAACATCGGGATGTCCTAAGTCCCATTCATCGTTGCCCCCGTAGTTGGAGCAGCCATCTAGCGCCCCCCTGCCGGTCCTACCCATGCTTAAGCCGACGCCAGCCATCTGCATCGGCGCAGCCCTTTAATGATCATGCCTTCATTTTACTATCACTGGCCAGTACTTTTCCAGCATGTAAATAGGGGAAGGCGGAGGGGTGATGGATCCTTTCGTGACGGGTTAGTTAATCTTCTGGAACAGGCCGGAACCCTGCCGGTATTCGGAGAGTTCACCGGCGTTCAGGTCAAAATACCAGCCATGGAGCGATAGTGAGCCGGCTTTCACCCGCTGATCGATCCAGGGGAAGGAGTGGAGATTCTCCAGGGAGAGCAGAATGGCCGCCTGTTCGGCAGCTCGCTGCTGCAGCTTCACATCCTTGTCTGGCAGTTCGGCCAGCACCTTCTCCCTGGCCGGAGCGGCGATGGACATCCAGCTAGAGATGAAACTGTCCCCCTTGCAGCCACAACTGCCGGCCATCAATGCATTGATGCCGCCGCATTGGGAGTGGCCCAGCACGATGATATGCTCGACCTCCAGGTGACAGACGGCAAATTCGAGGGCGGCGCTGACGCCGTGCCGACCGCCGTCTTCTTCGTAGGGTGGCACCAGGTTGGCCACGTTGCGGACGGTAAAGATATCCCCCGGCGCGCAGTTGGTCAGGATGGCCGGATCAACCCGCGAATCAGAACAGCCGATTATCATGGTTTTTGGACTTTGCCCCTGCTTGAGCGGCTCGAACTGTGAGCCTTCAGGGCCGAAATAATCGTTCTGGAAGCTGCGGAAACCGGCTATGAACCGTTCGAGATCTTTCATGGTGAATGCTCCTGTATTATCACGTCAGGTGGATATTTTTGCGAGAGCCTCGTCGGCGGTCAGGTCGTAGCGTGCACGCTCCCGCCTGGCCGCCTCTTCCAGTGCGCTATCGATTTCCGGATATTTCAAGGCCAGGATTCGGGCTGCCAGCATGGCGGCATTGCGCGCCCCATCGATTGCTACAGTGGCAACCGGAACCCCCGGCGGCATCTGTACCGTTGACAGCAGGCTGTCCAGGCCGGTAAGGGGACCATTGCCCAGGGGCAGGCCGATGACCGGCAGGCGAGTATGTCCGGCAATCACCCCGGCCAGGTGGGCGGCAACCCCGGCGCAACCGATCAATACCTGCACCCCCTCGCGATGGGCACGGTCGAGGTAGGCGAAGACCTTGTCCGGGGTACGGTGGGCCGAGGCGACCACAATTTCACTTTTGATACCGAGCTCGGTCAGGGTGTCGCGCACCTTGACAACGGTGGGCAGGTCATTGGGGCTGCCGGTCAGGATACCGACCAGGGTTCTGTCCGGAGTGGCAAATTCATCTGTAGAACTATCTTTCATTGTGTTGACTCCTCTGTTTATGGTGTGAGCGGGATGGAAGCGTAAAGCCTCAATCCCGTGCTCTGTCTATTTGCCGATGTGCAACTAGCATGTAGTGACCGTTTCGCACCCTGATGACGCACAGCAGCGGCGTCGGTCCAGAGTAGTGAGCTAAACCACTTACATGGAACGGTCGATGAATCCTGTTTGGAAAACGGGTGCAGAAATCAGGCGAGGCTATCCGGGGGGACGTTTATCTCAAGGTAGATCTTCGGTAATGACTGGAATGGCTCGTGGGGCAGAAGTTTGGAGACCTTTGGATTGTAGGCAGGAAGGAAATGTTTGGGGGAAAAGAAGGTCGAATAGTCGATGAACGAATGCTTGGGCGGCTTGCGATCGCCCGTGTTTTCTTGCTCTTCACCGTCACTATCCGTGAGAGATGCTGTGCAGACAGCCTGTTCCTGAAGCGAGGCCGATTCAAACCTCGGCAAAACGAAGCTCTGTGCAAGCGTATGCAGCGTCAGCACAAGCAACAGTAAAGCAGAGAATCTGATTGTGGGTCGAATGCGTTTCATGGATGTACCTGCCGCCTTACGAAACCTATTACATATGAACCGAACAAATGTCAAGATATACCTGACTCCGTGACGCCACACACGGCATCCAGAAAATTGTTTCATGTAACGCCTAACCTGTCGATGTTCTTTGACAATTATGCTATTCCGCCACCCGCTAAAATCTCATCCGGCAGGTGAAAACCAGAGCGACCGGCGACCGGGACGCCCATGCGACCATGCGAATCTCACTCCCCCATCAACTCCTTCAGACTCCAACCTCGCTTGGCAGCCGGTTCTGCCCCGCGTTGCGCCGCGCGGCTTGCCCCTGATTGCGATAGTTTTAGCTTCCGTCCGACTTCCACCTTTTCTTCTCCCGGACCTGCCCTCAGGCACCGGTGGCTACAGCTTCCGGGGGGGCGGGCGGCCGAGGGGGCTAGCGGGAAAATTTCGCATGCGAAACTTTCCCCCGTTTGGTCCGAGTTCTCTCAGCAGTTTTTGCCGTGCAATTTCACCCTCTTAAGCTACTTACGCAGAATGTAAGGGGCGTCCCCTTGATCCCCCACAAGCCACCAAGCCACGCGTACATTAAATCGTGCCTGACCCCCTCGAAGTTCCCCGGCTGCCAGAAAAACTTCCGCTGCCGCTATACGACCGCCACAGCGATGCTGCAGGAGCTGCTCTCAGGACTCGCCGACCAGAGCCTGGAGGCGAAGCCCAAGCGCTTCCTCGCGCCGGAGATGCTCCTGATCGACGAGGTGGGCTTCGACCGGTTGGAGCAGCACGACGCGAAAAACGCCAACCTCTTCCACAAGGTGATAGACGGCTGCTACTGCAAGGGGTCCACGATCGTGACAACCAACATCGACTTCGAGGCGCTCGGCGACTACCTGGGGGATCCGGTGATTACCGCGGCCACGGTGGATCGGATGGTCCACCACTCCATCATCATCAACATAGAAGGTCCCTCCTGGCCCCCGGCTGCACGAGTCGCAACAGCTAAACGCCAAGCAGTAGCTCCCCCTCTCAAAACCTAGGTTCAAATTTATGATCACGCTCATTTTACTATTGCCTACATCTCCAACACCCGTTATAGTGAGCGCGATCATATTATCGGGAGGATTTCATGCGCATCAGCGAACAGGCCAAGCAGGAAACCCGAGTCCGCATCCTGGAAAAGGCTGCGGAGCTTTTCATCGGCAAAGGGTTCGAGGATAGCACCACTCGGGACATAGCCCTAGCGGCAGGTTTGGCCGCCGGGACTATGTTTAACTATTTCCCGAGCAAGGAAACCCTGGCGATGAACATGGTCGGCGACGCTTTCCGCCAAGGTCGGGAGGATTTCAAGCGCCGACGCAGCGGGAAAGAGGGTCTCACCGAGGAGCTATATCTGTTTGTCGCCTCGGGCCTGCGACGGCTACGGCCTTTGCGTCCCTTTCTAGGCCCGGTTCTGGAGCGCTCCTTAAGTCCCTTTCCTCGCAAAAACATCTGCCCGGAAGGAGAGACGGCCCGCCTGGAACACCTGGCCGCCGTGCAGGAGATCATCGGCCGGCACGGCTTTGCGGAGACTCCCGATTACGTCGCCATGACCATGTACTGGTCCCTCTATCTGGGAATCCTCGCCTGCTGGAGCAACGACGAGTCGCCCAACCAGGAATCCAGCCATGCGCTGATCGACTATTCAATCCGCATGTTCGTGCAGGTGATTTCCGGCGTCGGGTCGGACAAAGGAGAAGCGCATGCAAGTTGAGGAAGCGAACACTACGGAATCCCTCCAGATGGAAATACTGCTCGACGCACTGCCGAAGGAGAGCGCCACCGATCCGACCGGCCTGCGATTGGCAAGTTTGATCACCAACGTTTCCAATAAAAAGGTGCCGGTGAACTCCTTTTCCCGAATCTGGACCCTAGGTTCTCTCCATGCCAGGGTTACCGCCGGTTACCTGGCCTATTGGCTGCGCAGCCGTTTGAGCGACGCAGACAAAAGGCAACAACTCAAAAGCGAAGCCCACCTGGCCGCGGCCTTGAAGCTCTTCGGCACCATGGGCTACATGCGGGGCGCAGTGATGAAGGTCGGCCAGATGCTGGCCAACCTCCCTGAGGTGATGCCGGAGGAGTTCGCCGAGGTGCTTTCGGCGCTGCATTTCGAGGCGCCACCCATGCACTTTGCCATGGTGCGCGAGGTCTTTCTCGACGAGTTCGGCCGGGAGCCGGAAGAAGTGTTCGCCTCCTTCGACCGGCAGGCTTTTGCCGCCGCCTCCCTGGGGCAGGTGCATCGCGCCTGGCTGCACAGCGGCGAGGAAGTGGCGGTAAAGATCCAGTACCCCGGCATTGCCCGGACAATCAAGGCAGATCTGCGCAATCTGCGCCTTCTGCTCCAGCCGCTTTGCCTGACCATCGACTGGCAGGACACTCTCGCCAAGCTGGCCGACATCGAGCGCATGCTGCTCATGGAGACCGATTACGCGCAGGAGGCCATTTTCGGCAAGCTGGCCCGGAGTGCATTTACCGCCGCAGATCGGGTGGTTGTGCCGCAGATTTATGACGAATACTCCACCGGCAGGGTGCTGACCACCGAGTACCTGCATGGTTGCCATATAAACGACTTCCTGGCAACAGATCCCGGCCAGGGGGAGCGAGATCATTTCACCCACCTGCTGACGGTGGCTACCTATCGACTCTATTACCGTCTGCACTGGCTCCCGGCAGACCCGCACCCCGGCAACTTCATCTTCATGGCGGATGGCCGCCTCGGGCTGATCGACTTTGGCTGCACCCTGACTTTAAGCGACGAGGAGTGGATCTTTTCAAATGTGGCGATCCAGGCGGCGCTCGACCGGGATCTGCCGGGTCTGAATCGCGCCATTGCCAGGGCCTGCCGCTTCGATGACCCCGACGACATGGAGCCGGATCGTCTGGAAGTTATCCGGAGCGGCTTTTACTGGTTTATGGAGCCGTGGCAGCAGGAAGGGGTATTCGATTTCGGGGACAGGGATTTCTTCCTGCGCGGCATTGACAACGTTATTGAAGCGACTCGCAAAGGCTACACCAGAAGCCTACCCATGACCCTCTGGTCCAACCGTTTCACGTTTGGAGGGAGGGCCTTCTGTTACAAGTTGAAAGGGTGCTGCGAGTTCAGGAAAATCTTTCTGCAGGAGTCGACTTGGACTTCTACCGAGGCCGACGAGAAACCACTTAACTCCCCCTAGCCCCTTACCTAAGAGGGGGAACATAGACTATGCATTTTGCCTTTTTCTCCTTCCCTTAAAATAAGGCAGGGAGTGGTTAACGATTCTGCCCAAAGGAGACTATCAACAATGCTCAAACTCCACGATGTAATCAAAACCTACGACGGCAAATCCGAAGTAACGGCCCTTGCGGGTATCAATCTGAACATAGGGGCAGGTGAGATGGTGGCGATCATGGGACCGTCCGGTTCCGGCAAATCGACACTCTTGAACCTGCTGGGGGGGCTAGATGTACCTACCTCCGGGCAGGTGGTGGTGGCGGGGACAGACCTCGCTACAGAGAGCGAAAAGGGGCGCTCGCTGTTTCGCCGCTCCAATATTTCCTACATCTTCCAGGCGTACCACCTGATGCCGACGCTCAAGGTAAGCCAGAACGTGGCCCTGCCGCTGCATCTGGCCGGAATGGCGACTAGGGAGATCGATGAGAAGGTCGCCAGAGTGCTTCAGGAGGTCGGACTTGAGGCCAGGGGTGGTCATCTCCCCGATGAACTCTCCGGCGGTGAACGCCAGCGGGTCGCCATTGCGAGAGCGCTGGTCACCGATGCGCCGCTGCTCCTCGCCGACGAGCCGACCGGCAATCTGGATTCGGCACGCGGTGCGGAAATTCTGGAACTGCTCAAAACGATTAACCGGGAACGGGGCACCACCATCGTTATCGTGACCCACGACCATAACGCTGCCACCGCCTGCGCCCGGCTGATCAAGCTGCGCGACGGCAGGGTGGAGGGAGACTCCACCCTACCCGGAGGTGCGGCATGAGGTTCCTGCTCCGTACCCTTTCCCTTTCCTACGTCAGGCGTCACGTGGCTAAAACTCTCCTCACCCTCCTCGGGGTCGTAGTCGGCGTGGCAACATTCAGCTCCATCGAGAGCGCCAAGGGGACTCTGGTCAAGGGAATTCGTTCTACCGTTGACCGGGTTGCAGGAAAAGCCCAGTTGCAGATCACCATGGAGGGTGGAGTGCCGGAGGAGGTGCAGGAACAGGTGCGGGCGCTCCCCGGTATCAGGGCCACCTCGCCGGTCATCGAGCAGATCGTCACCCCGGAAAAGGGTGAGCTGGGGAGCCTGATGGTGATCGGCATCGATCTGCTGGGAGACCGGGAGATGCGGGATTACGGCTTCGAAGGGGATGACGCCGATCTGGACGATCCGCTCCTCTTTCTTGCCCAGCCCGACTCGGCCATCTTTACCCGTCAGTTTGCCGGGAAGGCTGACCTGAAAATTGGCGACAGCATCGCGCTCAAGGTGCCCAAAGGGATGAAGCGGGTTACCACGCGGGGACTGCTCACCCCCAAGGGGTTCAGCGAGGCGTTCGGCGGCAACCTGATGGTGGTGGACGTGTACGCCGCCCAGGATCTGTTTGGCCGGGGAAGGCGCTTCGACCGGCTGGATGTGCGGCTTGCCGAGGGGACCAGTGTAGCCCGGGGAATCGCTACCCTGGAGAAGGCACTCGGCCCGGCCTATCGGGTGGAGACGCCGGGGAAGCGGGGCGAGCAGATTGAGAAGATCGTCGCTAATTTTGTTGCCGGTTTCAACATCTCCAGCGGATTTGCCCTGGCCATCGGCACCTTCCTGATCTTCAACGCCTTCAATGTGGCGGTAAACCGGCGCCGGCGCGACATCGGTACCTTGCGGGCCCTGGGGGCCACCCCCCGTCAGGTGCAGATCCTCTTTCTCGCCGAGGCGCTCATTATCGGCATTGCCGGCGGGCTCCTCGGTACTCTGGCCGGTACCACCTTTTCCCAGGCTTTCCTCCGGATGATGGGGCAGACGACCGAGACGATGTACGGCGTTACAAGTTCGGGTGTGGTGCGGCTCCCACCGATGATTGTCCTTGAGTCCATGCTCCTCGGCACTGTCGCCTCGTTGATCGGTGCCTGGGGACCGGCGCTTACCGCTTCCCGTATTTCACCAACCGAGTCGTTTGCCAAGGGTGCTTTTCAGGCTCGTCCCCCCGGCAGGTTTGCCTTCAGGATCGCTGCCGGTGCGGTCACCTTGGGTTGTGCTTTCTTTTTTGCTCTACGGCCGCCATTCGTCGGCAATCCATTCATCTTCACCGAGCTGCTGTTGGGGGGCACCGGGATCGTGCTTCTGGTGGGGCCGCTCTCGCGGCTGCTGCTCATCTGCCTCGTCCCGCTGGCAACACGTTTTGCCCCGGTGGCGGGACGGCTTTCCGGCGATGCCCTGCTCGGCAATGCCCGCCGAACTTCCGGTACCATCATGGCCATGGCTCTCTCTCTCACCTTCGTGCTCGGTCTGGGGGGGTACATGGGGTCGACCAAAAAGGCTCTTGATCGCTGGATGGTAGATGCCCTGACCTGCGACCTTTTTGTGCGGGCCTCAGCCAATTTTAACCGTCCCGATTTCCTGTTCCCCGGTGGGCTGCGTGACGAGTTGTTACAGTTGCCGGGGGTAAAGAGCGTGGAAAGTTTTCGCGCGACCCGCCCGCTTTACCAGGGGCATCAGATCCAGGTTGCTTCCATTGAGATCGCTCCTCTGCTGGAACGGATGAAATACGACTTCACCCAAGGGGATGTGGAAACGATGCGCCGCGGGCTGACCCAGGAAGGCAAATGCGCGGTGTCGGACAATTTTTCCCGCCGCTATAAACTGGGGGTTGGACAGCAGGTGGAGCTGGCGGCTCCCGGCGGAAAAGTACGTTTCACTATTGCCGCAGTGATGCGGGATTACGCCTCCGACCAGGGAACCGTATTGCTTGACCGCAGTCAGTTCCTCCGGTACTGGCAGGATGACCGTGTCGATATCTTCGATGTCTCGGTGCTTCCCGGCGCCAACGTAGCCCAGGTGCGCGATCTGATCCGTGTCAAACTGGCCGGTCGTTATCCGGCGTTGGTTTCCACTCGCCAGGAGTTCATCGCCGAGATTACCAAGGCGATCGATGCCTTTTACGCCCTGACTCGGGTCACGCTCTTTCTGGCTCTGCTGGTTGCCTTTCTTGGCATCGTCACTGCACTCCTCATCTCGGTAGCGGAGCGGACCAGAGAGATCGGCATACTTAAGGCACTTGGCGCCCTTCCTGCCCAACTTGCCCGAGGCATCGTACTGGAGGCGTTGCTTCTTGCTCTGGTGGGGCTGGTTCTGGCGCTCCCGGCTGGCAACCTCTTTGCCTCCTTCATGGAGGGGCCGCTTGCCGAGCTGTTTACTGGCTGGATCATGCCGCACTTCTACCCGTGGGAAATACTTGGGCAGCTCCTCATCGCCATGCCGCTGATATCGGCACTGGCCGCGTGGATACCGGCGCGCCAGGCGGGACGGATGAAGATCGTCGAGGCGATTGAGTATGAATAAGCCATGTGATCATTGAGAGGAGAAAGCAATGGAAGAAATCGCCATAAAAACAGGTGGGTATCTTTCCGCCATCGTGGGTATCGGCCACTGTTTTTTCTATCGTGGTTTCGGTTGGAACGAGGATTTCGAAAAAACCAGGGTGCTCACGGCAAGGGTCCTTTATACAATCCTTTGTTACTGTGGGCATCTTACAGCTATCCGCTTATAAGCCACTTTCTATAATAGATTGACGGGGAGGCATTGAATGCAGAAGGAAAAAACACCAGTTGGAATAATAACCAGTCTGGCTTTGGTTTCGTTTCTGACGTTACTGTACACCGCCACCGCCTGGTGCGCGGACGCCCGAGCACTTCTAAAAGAGTCCGAGAACCGCCATCGGACCAAGACTCAGCAGTATGCCGGGAATCTCGCTGTGGTGAACAAAGAAGGCAAGGTCCGCAAAAAAGGCTGGAAAAGTTTCCGGCAAGGGTACGCCGGTGACGCCAAGACCCTGACTCGCTTCACCGATCCGCCGGAGGTAAAAGGTGTCGGCTTCCTGTCCATATCGCGCACGCCAGGCCAGAACGCCGACCAGTGGCTCTACCTTCCCTCGATGAAACGTGAGCGACGGATTGCCACCCAGGACCGGGATGCATCCTTTGTGGGGACAGATTTCAACTACGAGGATATGGAAGAGTTTGATCACGAAAAGCATAAAGTGGCCTTGCAAGGGGAGCAGACCGTGGATGGGCAACCCTGTTATGTGATTACGGCGATCCCTCTGGAAAGCAGCGGGAAATCTGTGTACGAGAAGAGGATCCTCTACCTGCGCAAAGACATCCTCTACCTGCTGCGTGAGGATCTCTACCTGAAAGAAAACAAGCAACCGAGTAAAATATTTATTCTCTCCGATCTGCAGCATGTTGATGGCCACTGGGTAGCCAAAAAATGGGAGATGAGCGATCTAAAGAAGGGGAGCAAAACCACGGTGATCCTGAAAGAAATCGCCTTTGACAAGCCGCAGCCTGCCGGCCGTTTCACCCTGCAGAACCTGAATCGCGAGGGGGGGGATTGATCCGGCGTCACCTCCAGGTTTGCCTGATTCTACTGTTACTGATCTACTCGACTCAGGCGCTGGCTGAAACATTTTCCGGGTATGCGGAGGCAAAAGGGTTCGCCTATTCTGAACGCTCCAACAGCCGCGATCCATGGGTGCTCGGCTGGGGCACCCTTTTCAACAAATGGGAGCAAAAGCTCGGCGAGACACAGCTGACCGCCTCGCTGCGGGGGGAATGGATCTCTTCGGATGAACAGGGTCCGTTGCTCTTCGATTTGGCCGACCGGCACATCCGGCGCCCGCCTTTTTCAGTGCAGGATCTCTGGGTGCGAATGCCGCTTGCCCCTGACCTGGACCTCCAGCTGGGCCGATTTCAGCTCGGCTGGGGGAAGACCGACGGCTACTCCCCGGCCGATGCCTTTTTGCCTCGTGATCTCACTGACCCGTTCAGCGATGAAAAACTACCGCTGTGGGCCTTGCGGCTGACTGGTCAGAAAAGTGCCTGGCGGTATGAAGCGGTCGTCTGCCCGGTGACCACCCCCTGGCGTCTCCCGGTACTCGGCAGCAGGAATGCACCGTTCAAAGCGGAAGGGTTTCCCCCTGCAACGGCATTCCAGGAGGTCGAAACATCACCGCCTGACATAGGCTTTGCCGCCCTGCGCCTCCTCTACACCTTTGGAGAGTGGGACCTGGGTGTATGGGGGAGAACCGGCGTGCGCCCCGCACCGCTCCTGGATTTCCGGTTCGATCGGGCAATATCAGGCACCTCCGGCTTAACTATCCCTGTCGATCGCCGCTATGCCAAGGAAGAAGGGGTCGGAATCGAGTTGTCGCGCATCATCGGCGCCTGGATTCTGCGTGGCGAGATAGCCGGGCTTTTCTCCCGGGACCGCGATCTCGGCGACGGCGTCATTGGCTCCCTGAGTGCAGAGAAGGGATTCGGTGACGGCACCCTGCTTATCACCCTGGCCGGAAACACCAAGGAGCCCGCAGTTGACCAGGCGCTCCTGTTCGACCGGGCAATACTCCCGGCCCTCATTACCGCCTGGAACAGGACCGAGGAATGGGGTGAATGGAAGCTGGTCTGGACCACGGGACTCAGGCGCGGCGACGGCCTCCTCAAGGGGGAGGCAGGTTACAACATCACCGATGTATGGAAGGTGACGCTGGGTGTTGAACTTCCCTATGGCTCAACTGAAGGTCCCTTTGGCGCCCTCAACGATGCCCGGCGGGTGCACCTGGCACTGAGGCGAAGCTGGTGACAGCTATTACCTTATTTAAGCACTTCGGCATTCATGACACCCTTCCGACCAGGCATTTGACGCCGTATTGGTTGAATCTTCTCCCTCTGTTCGGCTATACTCCTGGCCGAGGAGTGGAGAATGACCGCGATCGAAATGGACAGCATCAGAAGCTTGGTCGGTGAGGTTTCGCCGGAGCAGCTCCGCTTCGTGGAGTGTTTCGTCGGGCGCAGGCTGGCGCTCTTCGTTCCTGCCGTCGGCCCCTGTTTCTACGCAGTCACCCCCGACCACTCCCATCCCGCTTACTCGTTCTTCCTGACTTTTGACGATCAAACACAGATAGCAGCGAACGGAAGGTTGTTCGACTCGAAACCGGGCAAAGTCATGGCGGTTGACCCCGATGCGGGCCACCACGAAACAGTATCCGACAAACCGCCCCGCTACATCGGCATCTTTATCGACCGGGAGTACTTTGAAAGCGTCCTCAGCCTTTATCCAACTATCCAGAGGCAACTATTCGCCTTTCGGAGTTTCTCGCCCGGACCGGAACTGATCACTCTCCTCAAGGAGTTCATGAAAGAGGCCGATGGCAAGCTGCCGGGGCGCGATGCGTTGCTGGACGCCATCGGGATCAGGATAGTCCATTCCATCATCCGTGCTGCCTTCTCTGTCCCTGTCGGTACGGATCGTATCGGCGACCGACTTGAGGTCCACAGGGTCATCGAGCATCTCCATCACCACTACGAAGAAAGGCTGACCGTGGCGGATCTCGCCCGGATCGCCGCCATGTCGACCGCCCATTTCAGCCGCGTCTTCCGCAGCGAAACAGGCCATCCCCCCCTTGATTACCTGATCCGTCTCCGCCTACAAAAAGCTCGCCTGCTTCTTATGGCAGGCGATGACAACATCACGGAGATCGCCCTCAATTGCGGCTTCGCCACCCCTTCTCACTTTGCCGCCTGCTTCCAGAGGCACTGCGGCACTACCCCTTCCGATTACCGTAAAAGCCACGGCTAAGCAGGATCGTTGCAACAACGGGCATAATCGCGAAAGCGGTCTTTCTTAATTCGGTATACCTTGGGCCGAACCTAATCAGGAGGCAACCCATGAAACCAAACGAACTGCTTGCCCTCATCAACCGTAACCCGGCCTTCTTCCTTGCGACCGTCGAAGATGGAGAGCCCCGCGTACGGGGGATACTTCTCTACCGTGCCGATGCACATGGCATTATCTTTCATACCGGCGCTATGAAGGATCTTTACCGGCAGCTCCTGGCCAACCCGGCCGTGGAGCTATGTTTCAACGACTGGCAAGAGAACATCCAAGTGCGGGTGCGCGGCAGGGCCGTACTGGTTGGCAATCCACACCTCGGCGAGGAGATCGTTAACAGCCCGGGAAGGGAGTTTTTGAAGCCATGGGTGGAGAAACAGGGAATGGAGGCACTCGCGGTCTTCCGGGTGGAGGGGTGCCAAGCGCACGACTGGAACATGACGACAAACTTTGCGGCCAAGGAGTTTACCCAGCTCTCTGTTTCGTAAGAGGGGCTTTTGATCGCCCATCGTGCGCTACTCACGCCATGAGTGCCCGCACGATGGGCATTGCCCCTTGTGAACACAAAGCATCTCGCCGCAATCAGGACACACCCACCGTTCATTTTCAAGCTTGACGAACTGCCGTATCCCCAACCTCTTTATGCTGAGCAGATTTTCCATCGGACTCATTCCGTAGCTCTTTCTATAACGTGCGTCCAAATGGTTTATCAGCGCTCCCGCAGGGACTGCACGTGGAATGCGCAGTCGTAGTGCTCGCTGTAGAGAAACAGGAAGTGGGAACAGAGCGCGAGATCGAACGCATCGTCTGAGAAGGGAAGCTTCGGCAGCTCGCCGGGTATGTACCTCCCTGCTCTCTTTCCCTGCGGATAGTCGGCCAGGAAATCGCGCATCGCGCCCATGCGAACGCGCCCAAGCTCTTCGATCGAGCGGATGTGGGACCAAACGAATTCGCCGGCATTCTGCAGTATCTTTGGGGTAGTACCGCATATCATGCTCCATTGTCTTTTCCATGTTGAATTTCCCTTTTGACCTTTGAGTGTGTCAACTCCTTGCCGATCCGCCTGTAGAAGAAATTTCCCCGGACAAGGTTCGACCCTTGCTTCGTCGCTGCGGCAAACGATCATGCAGAGCCTCCATCCTCTTCTGCCAAAGCCTTCGGCAGATCCAGCCAGAGCTCTCTTCTGTTGTCGTACTTTTTCAGCCTGTTGACCACATTGCTCACCGGCGCGGCGAAGATCGTATCGTAGATGAACTCACCGGCCGAGGCCTCCATGGCAAAGGCGAGCTGTTCCGTGTCGATACTGAACCGGGCGTTGACACCTCCCGTGTTCCCCCGCGCATCCAGGCGAATCCATTTCCCGAGGCTGGCGAGGTAGATGCCGTTCAGGCCGTGCAACACCAGCTCGTTGTTGGCCGGAGGGTCGAACTGCAACACCTGGTAGCAGAAGCCGGCCGGGATGTTGACGGCCCGCAGGAATGCGGCCAGGAGGTGGCTCTTCGAAAAACAGATGCCGGTGCCGTGATGCAGCACTTCGCTTGCCGCGCAGGTCACGATGTCGAGGCCGGCGTCGTTGGTATGGGGAATGGCGTCCCGCACCCATTCGTACAAACAGCGGGCCTTGCCGACTTCGTCAGGTATTGGTTGAGTAAGATCGATGGCCTTCTGTCGGACAGCCGGTGTCTGCCAGTCGACGATTGCGTCGGAAACGAGATAATCATCCAAATTTTCCGATTCAGAGTTCATGATTTCCTCACAAGTTTGCGGAAGCTGAGCTGCGAATAAAGTTCGACCCGCTTGTTATCTCTGACCCAACCTTTTTCCAAGTAGTTCACCGCACCACCCGTTGGACGGTTGGGAATAGAGTCGGATATTTACATTACTGAACCCAAGTGACGAAATCTTCCAGATGACGCTCCTCACGAGGTTCAGGAACCATTTTCGGCATTCCGATAACACATCCATCAAGTTCGTAATCGCCTGGTTTCAACCCAAAAGTCCCATTTTCTTTCTGAGAAATGGAAAAAGAAGTAAGATGATATTTACTTTGCGAGCGACACGCCGTATCTGTCCGAGCAGTAACTCTCTGGCGACATTTATGTTTTCCGTACCCTGTGAAAAAACGAATATTTTTCGGATATCTTTTGGAGGAAGATCGGTAGCTCGACCAAATGGAGCGAATATCGCTGATTGTAGGATTTCTTTCATTCCCTCGGAAGGCGGGACAGCATTTGTAAAGCTTCGTATTGATCTCCTTGCGCGGGTGATCGCGCTTAAGGTTGCTATCGCTTGCGCATTTTCTTCCATAGGCTCTCTCCAGTTATCATTTCGTCCAACGGGGCTGAGGGTGTGCGGGCTTCTCCGCACCACCCGATGGTTGGCTGTCATGCTCGGTCTATATTCCAGCGCAAATACCTATATGCGGGCCGCAAAAGCACTATTTGTTGGGAGAGCTAGGTAAGAGCAGTGTCAAGTCTGTCTTATATAGCGTTGTTTCAATATTGGTCCCAGTGGATTTTTTTATATAAGAAACGTTGAGTGATTCGGTAGCTTTCAATACCTCGGCGATATCAAAAAAAGCAATATCGATGGTTTTAGCACCGTTTAGTGAAACAAGTTCATCTCCTACCGATATCCCTGCTTTATCAGCGCTGCCGCCTTTCCAAAGACCTGACACAATTGTTTTTTCCTGCTCTTTATTAATGCCAAATCCAAAAGACAACATTGTGTTGTCAACTTTATGACCAAGATATGGTTTGAGATAGAGGAGTGAATTGGGGTAATCAATGGTGACCAGGAAGTTCTTTAGATATTCATAACCAAGTGTCATCATTCCGCTATGATTGGTATCGGCTGTAATATTTTTGATACTCAAAGACCCTAATGTGATTTTATCGGTCTTGACCAATTGGCTTTCCCTGATGTTCCCAAAAGCCCCTTCCCCCATTGATCCAATGGATGTGATGAATTCACCAGATTTAAAATGAGGCAACTCATCGATAACGGATGAAGGTATAGAAGCTATTGATGGATGGCCAGTATCCAGAACGCAATCCACGGTGACTACACTGTCGATATCGCATTTCATTGTCGGCGCAAAGCCGGCCTTCATGCTCAACCACATTGGGATAGGGTTGGTATCGTTGTTTGTCTGGGTCCCTGTGTTGTGCATAAATGTTAGGCGGGAATTGGGATAATCAAGCTGTACCTTGAAATATTTCAAAAAATTCGACCCCAGGATACCGTCAAGTTTCGGTGATAATTTTTTTAAATTGACAATCATTGCTGCACAGTCAGAAACGTGTACATTCCCGACGCTTATCCGGCCCACTTGAACGACCCGGACATCTTTTTTATTCCCGGCAATATCCCGGCTTTCAACCTGTACAGAATCCTTGAAAGTGATTTTTTTGGCGACCTGCTCGTCAATAACGGTGTAGGCGGCTGTATCCACCATGAAATTGAGGGCTTCAGCAGAGCCATTGATTCTGACTTTTACGGTCATTAAATGAAATATTTTACCTGCTTCAACGGGTTCATCTCGCAGCAACGTACCCTGTTCAGTCGATCCGCCCCGCATCATTGAAATGGCTTTTATTGTAGAGCAACCTGTTGTTAACAAGGGTGTGATCAGAAGAAACAGTAAAAACAAAAAATGGGGGCGAATCCCGGTGACTGACAACATGTATTGCATAATAACTCCATCAATCTGAACTTTGAGCAGATTCTAGCCGAACGTCTTAAGGCTGCTGGGCGTGAGCAAAGTCAGCAGTACCAGCCGATGGTTCGGCATTCCTGCTGATTTAGCTATTGACCGTATCACCTAGCTACTACGCTGTTCACTGAAAGTTTACGGCCGCGAAACTGGAGCCCTCTTTCCGCCCCACTCATCGTGGCACTGATATGCAAATGCGGCTCAAGGGTGTTGCCAGAGTTGCCAACGTTTCCGATCAACTGTCCGACGGCAACGACTTCTCCGACAGTCAACGCAATACTGCCACGCTTTAAATGGGCCATGAAAACCTCTGTGTCACCGCACTTTAAAACCACGTAGTTCCCTTCCGGATACTTCACTTCAGGTCGACCGGGGGCGTTATCCGGTAGACCGTCCCGAACGTACGATACGCTTCCCGCACAAGGACTATAAACTTTCTCTCCGAAGATTTCATAGGCATTCAAGGTAAGCGGGGCGATGCCACCAGCTCGATTACCAAATGCATTCAGTTTTACGATGTCTAGCGCCAGCTTGCTTCCACTCAACGCGTGAAACGGATTGGTAACTGCGCTGTTTCCGCCCTGGAGCACGTAATAGCGGCCCAAAGCTAAGGGAAATGACAGGTTGAGTGGGTTTCCTGGCTGATGATATGCTGCAATAGCCAAGGCATCCAGTACAACAAACAGAAGCAGAGCGAGCGCCAAAATCGCGAAACTTGCCCCACTGAGATTCTTACCATTCTGCCTGTTAATCTTGATACGCTGGCACATGAAAATAACGGCAAGGGCAAAAAGTCCGAGGGAGACATAGCGTAGGTAGTAGCTTGTAAATGCCCATGGGCCTGCCAAAAATACAAAAACAATGATACTGCCACAGACTGCGGTCATCATTGAATAGTGAGGCCAACTTTGAGGTTTCGCTCTCAGTAACCATACCAGAGCTGCAATCACAAAACACAACGGGTAGGCTGCGAAAAGATATGGAAGCATTGAGGTCATTGGTTCTCTTATTGTTTGCCAACGGGCATAAAATTGACCGGGCGGGTTTTCGGCCCGGTCTAACTTTGTGGTTGGAACCTCGCATTTTGTCGGACTTTTCTCTGTCAAGGGCAAACCCATTCGGGGGCTTGTTATCGATTGATGTATTTCATCATTGATGCCGGATAGCGAGCACCGACCGCTGTTCCCATGGGCAGCGCCTCGGTGATCGCAGCCAATTCAGCTTTGCTGAAAGTCACCGCTCCGGCGGCGATATTCTCTTCGAGGTACTTCCTGCGCTTTGTACCCGGTATCGGCACAATATCGTCTCCTTGCGCCAGCACCCAGGCAAGGGCAAGCTGCCCGGTGGCAACCCCCTTATGTGCCGCAATTTCCTTGATCCGCTCCACAAGTTCCAGATTCTTGGCGAAGTTCTCTCCCTGAAAGCGGGGAGAACTTCGACGGTAATCGTCGTCGGCAAAATCGTCGGGACTTTTCAGTTGGCCGGTCAGGAAACCACGCCCCAACGGGCTGTACGCAACAAGGCCGATTCCCAGTTCCCGCAGAGTCGGAAGCAGTTCATCTTCCGGATCACGGGTCCAGAGTGAATACTCGCTCTGCAACGCCGAAATCGGATGTACGGCATGGGCGCGGCGTATGGTCTGTACCCCTGCCTCGGACAGGCCGAGGAAACGCACCTTGCCGGCAGCGACCAGATCGGCCATGGCCCCTACGGTATCTTCGATTGGTACCTCGGCATCAACCCGGTGCTGGAAATAAAGGTCGATATGATCAGTCCCCAGTCGTTTCAGCGAGGCATCGCAGGCCGAACAAACGTACTCCGGACGGCCGTTGATGCCGGTGATCGGCGCCCAACCGCCTTTGAGCGGTTGACTGCGTATGATGCCAAACTTGGTGGCCAGCACCACCTGATTACGCTGCCCCTTGATCGCCTTACCAACCAGTTCTTCATTGGTGAATGGGCCATAGGCATCTGATGTATCCAGAAAGTTAACACCCAGTTCCAAGGCGCGTTGGATGGTGGCGATAGACTCCGACTCATCCCGATGGCCATATAAATCGGACATCCCCATGCAGCCCAAGCCTTGAGCCGATACGGTCAATCCTTGTGTTCCCAGTGCTCTATATTTCATATTTGTGTTCCTTTTTGTGTCTACGAAAGTCTCTATGCGGTTTGCCCGCGCATGATAGATTTCTGCAACATCTCGAATATAATTTCTGCCGTTATTCCCCAAATTACGCCATGTTCCGTTTTATAAATCAGAACTCTGTGCTTTTTGCCACCCCAAGGTCTTTGATATTTGTCAGGAAGCCCAAGTTCTTTGCTCGGCAGTAGCACGGTCTCGTTGCCTGCTTCGTCCGTAACTGAAGGGTGAATTTCAACACGTACGTAATAGTTCTCAAGTTCAATGGTGTTAAAATATGAAATCGGTATGATGAAAACAGCATCGACTTCTCTGCGATCCAATTTGATTTTATCGAGAACCATTTTGTCCAACACGCCGATATACGTCTCTACGATAGCTCCCATTGGGGCGACAATGGTATCCAGTTGACCGAACACTTTTACATCGTTTTTATCAATTCCAAGTTCTTCGGCAGTTTCTCTGACAGCGGTGCATTTAAAGTCATGGTCAATAGCTGGTTCATGTTTGCCTCCAGGAAAACAGATCTCACTGCCTTGGCTTATTGAAGATGCCCGTTTTTGGAACAATAGATGAAATTCATCGTTTAGGAATACAAAAGGCACCAACACGGCTGAGTTAAAGTATTTTTCACGACCTTGTATGCCGGGATAGGGGGGTAATGTGTCTGTAAATTTCTCGAATTGTTCTATATTCATTCACGCTCCTGAATAACATCTTGAGTTAGTTAGTGTTTTGACGCGCTGAGCTAATCACGAGACATGTCTCATGTCAAGCGGCTCCGCCAGTTTCCTTCTCCGATATTCGCAGCAATTTGGTCAAAGTCGAGAGCAACATGGAAGCAGGTCCGGCAATTCGGACGATCAACCTCCAAACGGAGCGATTTTGAAACAGCAACGTCACTTGGAGCCAAAACGGTACGAGGGACAACGGTAGAATGATTGTGGCAAATATGGCAAAAGGGCGACCACGGTTGATATTGCCGGAATAAGAGACACTATCGAGCAGGTCGCACCAGTAGTTAGAGAGATGGCTGTAGCCACGGATTTGGTGATTTAACCGGGTACCTCCTGGATAAATTGAGGCAGCGTAAAAATAGAGTGCGATGAACGCACCGATTCCGGCTACCGGGAGCCAGGCGGCCAAGACCCTCTCAGGATGGGAAATAGGTTTTTTCATTGTGTCTCAAATATTTCTCTGTCCAACGAGTTATTGACCGGTTCACACGCGCGTGTGTGCGTGAACCGGTGATCTACCCAAATGGAATATTTAGTCTGTGCACATGAAAATATCAAGAAACCAGGAACTTCCACTGGATTACCCGCCTCACTATCGGACGGCACAAGACTCGCTCCCCTACCGAGGCGCATCATTTCAGAGACTCCATCTGGCAACCCGCCCCATTGTACGCCGCTAATCCCAACAATCAAGACGAATTTTTCTAGTAAAAAAGGCCGATTACGGCATAATCAGCCTTCCCGTGGGGGTTGGAACACCCGGCACATATTCTTCGCCTCGTGATTCGATACGCTCACCCATCCTTCCCTGAAAGAGTCAGGCCGATCCTGTTCCAACGCACCCCTTCCGCGCCGGACGACCAGTAAACCTGGCGGGCCTTGCCGTCCAGGTCCCGCAGCGGGACAAAGCCGAAGGTGCGGCTGTCGATGCTGGGCCCGCTCCCCTCGCCGAGGAGGTTGGCATGGCCGTGAGGGACGACTTCCTCGCGGCCGCCGACGCCCTTCACCGTATCCCCCGGCAACCCTGCAATCCTTCGCACGAAGACCTTGCTCCGGTCATCGGGATAGACGAAGACGGCGACGTCGCCGACCCTGGGGGGAACTCGCCGGTAGGCGGTCTTGTCGACGAGAATCCTGTCCCCGCGCAGCACCTTCGGTTCCATGCTGGCGCCGACGATTTTATAGGCCTCGATGACGTTCCCCTTCAGATAGGCAACAACACCCCCCATGACCAACACCGATTCGACCAACCAGACGGCAACATACACGTACCAGCGGTTAAAGGCCCTGGCCCGGTACGCGGTCCCCTCCCGCCGCGCCTTCCGATAACTGTCGATGATCGCAAGGCAATAGACCGTCAGGACAACAGCCGAGGTGACAGCTGTACCTGCCATGAGGAGTCTGTCCGGCAGGAGTATGGCAAGACGCATTCCGGCAATATAAGTCATGATGAAGATGACGAAAACACTTATCCCTTTCACTGCCTCGCCGTTGTAAATCTGCCCCATTCCAGGCATTATCAGGCCGAGCAGCACGGCTACCCATCCCTTTCTTTCCATGATCTCCTCCATAGCTTCCTCCGATTCTGGTTTTACCTATGAATACGCTCTCCATGGCATAAGGTTCCCGATCATCTGCACACAACCGGAGACAATACCGAAAAATAGAGCCTGATCAGGTTCGAAATCCCCAGGAGTGCCGCGCCTGAAGAAAATACGAAGCGAAACGTCCGGGAAGAGAGGAACCGCTGGCCAAGCGACTCCTCCATTTTTCTCGTCGCCTCATATGCGCGAACATTCTCCATGACCCTCGCGACAAAATCGCGGGCAGGTTCAAACTCTTCCATATCCTTTTCCTCCGAAATACTCCCTGACAAGAAGTCTCATCCTTTCCTTCGCCCTGAACAACCGGGATTTGACCGTTCCGGTCGAAATTCCTTCCGCCAGTGCGATCTCATCCAGCGACTCCCCTTCCAGACTCCGCAGCAGGGTTGTCCTGAACGGTTCCGGTATCTGCCGAAGGGAGGCGGTAAGGGCCGCCGTCCGCTCCTGTTCCAGCAGCATGTCTACCGCACTTTTGGCGCCATCCGCAAGGGTGGCTATCTCCTCCAGACCGACCCGCTTTCTCCCGCGACGCTCCCTGAGAACGCTGATGCAGCGATTTCTGGCCGCGATGAAGAGCCAAGCCGAAAACGGGGTCCCTTTGCTTACGTCGAAATTCTTCAGCGACCTGTAGACGGTGAAAAAAACCTCCTGGCCAATATCCTCCACCAAGCCCTCATCATCTATGATCCTGAAGATAAAGGTGAGGAGGGGCCGGTGGTACTTTCCCACCAGCAGGGCATAAGCATCCGCGTTGCCGCTCTTGATTTGTCCGATAACCTCAAGGTCTTCCATATGCTCCCTCTGGATGTTCGGCGTATATCATCTAATACGCTCGACAGCGAAGAAGGTTCCGCTATTTATGTGTGTCGGAAAAGAAAAGGGGAAATGTCCCAGCACCCCCAGCTCTTTCACCGGCAACGGTCAAGGTCGGTGCGACTTGACCGCACCTAACAACTGCTGTGCGAAACATCGTTAAAGCTGCAGATGATCGCCATTTTCGAGCACTCCGTTCTCGCTCGCCCGCAAGGTATCGCAGAGAGTTTCGGGGCGGGTGACGAACTCTCAATTGAATTGCGCTTGCAACTTTCGCCACCCGATTAATTTCCTCTAGGTAAACCCCCGGCTCTGCCGGGGGGATATTTACTACCTCGAAAATCCGCCGACACGTCCGCCGGTAAGCCGCACGAGATCATCGGGCGCCATCTCCAGGGTCCGGTCAGGGCGGCCGATGCCGCAGTAGATGGTCGGCAGAATCGTCATCACGTCGTCATCGATGAGAACGGCGATGTCCTCCCGGAGCGGGAGCGGCGAGACGCTCCCCGGCTCGACCCCCAGGAGTTCCCGCACCTCCTCCGGCGAAAGGGAGGTAAGGTCGCGGCGGTTGACACCGACGAGGGCCGCGAGCCGGGGATAATCGACCCTTCTGGTCCCCCGGAGTGCGGCCAGAACAAGTCCACCGTTCCTGGTGCGGAACGCTACGGTCTTGACAATCCGCGCCACATCGAACGACAGGTTCTGCGCCGCATCCTCTACCGTCCGCGTCGCCGCGTGCGCGTGAAGGATAAACGGGACGCCGCTCAGCTCGACAATCTCCACCATGCGCCGAAAAGCCGACGCCCTTTTCCCCAAATCCAAGGTGTCATCTCCCATTTCTTCCGACAGCAACCTCACTTACCTTTTCCCCCTTTCCCGCCTGATCCGGCTCACTTTCGTGCCGGTCGTCTCTCCTCACGGCCGCCTACAGTGCTGCACGAATCCATGACTTCCCCCTCCGGAGATTTCGATTGGTCCCAGAGGCCGGCAAAACAGATAGGTGACCCATCTTTGGGGGAACACCACGGGGTCAGGGCTGGATATTGACACACCGTCGGTCATGTCCATTTCCAGACCTGACCCCGCCGGTTCCCCCGCCGCGCGGCTTGCCCC
The DNA here is from genome assembly GCA_003499925.1 of Geobacter sp. Classification (GTDB taxonomy): domain Bacteria; phylum Desulfobacterota; class Desulfuromonadia; order Geobacterales; family Geobacteraceae; genus Geomonas. Next base: position 16,747 of record DNRQ01000066.1, on the reverse strand, counting down.
AGATTGCGATAGTTTTAGCTTCCGTCCGACTTCCACCTTTTCTTCTCCCGGACCTGCCCTCAGGCACCGGTGGCTACAGCTTCCGGGGGGGGGCGGGCTGAAGGTGTCAATGGGTGTCCCAGAGTGGAAGGCAAAATTTGGCCGGCCAAATTTGTCCCTTATCCGACCGATATCCTTAGCGAATTTCAAATTCTGCTTTTGGCTTCATAATTCCGGGCCACCGGTGGCTACAGCTTCCGGGGGGCTGGCTGAAGGTGTCTGGCCCCACGGGCTTTTCGTGGCCCTCCGGACTCATCGGTGTGGGCGCTTGCTTTTTTGTAATCGTTCGATTACAATATCGCCATGTACATCGTAAAAACGCTCCCCGAATTCGATGCTTGGCTGGATGGCCTCAAAGACCGCACAACTCGGTTACGGCTTGCCCGACGCCTTGACACTAGCGGGGCAACCTGGGCGATGTGAAACCGCTAGGCAACGGCGTTTTCGAGATGCGTGAGTTTTTCGGTCCCGGCTGGCGAATGTACTACGTGCAGCGCAGCAACGTGCTTATCGTAATGTTGGGGGGTGGAGACAAATCCACACAAACAGCCGATATTGCCGCCGCATTCGAACGGGCAGCCAAATTGGAGGATTGACCCATGACAAAAAAAATCATTGTGTCCGATCTGCCAGAATTCGACCTCGCTCGGCAGCTAAAAAGCGAAGCTGACATTGCCGAGTACATAACAATGGTGATCGAAGAGGGCGACGCAGCTGAGTTGGCGCACGCTTTGGGAGTCGCTGCCCGAGCGCGCGGCATGACCGAAATTGCACATGCCGCCGGACTGACTCGCGAAGCGCTCTACAAAGCCCTCCGCCCCGGAGCGCATCCACGCTTCGACACGATCAGCCGGGTTTGCTCCGCGCTTGGCGTCCGCCTGGTTGCACAGCCTCGCGATTAGCCCACTTTGATGAAATCCCTCCCGGGTTCGCGCTTGAACGGTGAAAACGACTCATCAGAATTTTCTGTCAAGTGAGGGGACGCCTTGTCAAGTGAGGGGACGCCTTCCTTTGACTTTCTTGACTTACTTCGCACTCGCCCCGAGGGAACTCAAGAAACTAAAAGGCGTCCCCCCCCACTTTGTTCTCAATATAATTCTGCGGCTTCAAAGATAAGCTTAATCAAGATCGCAAGAGTCATAAAGAAGTACAGCAGAATGAAGAAGTTGTACATAGAAGGAATATCCTGCTTTCTTACGACATGGTACTTCATGCTGATTTGCTTTCTGTGCATTGAATCGGTTATTACTAAAGCCATGAAAATAAAGAGAGACAGGGAAGTTAGAATAGACCGATATTTTAGTTCGGCGTAATAATTGAAATAAATGGATAAAATGAGGGCTGCAAATTCACATGTTCTCACTACATAAGTGAATCCATCGGGTTCCTTTTCTTCTTTCGATTGATCTGTTCCTGCCGCTAGAACCCGTGACGCTTCCTCTTTTGCTAGCGCTAATTGTACATCTGAAATCTCATACCCACAGGCGCAGTGCATTTGATCACCGGTGTTCTCAAACTCTCCACATTGTGGGCATTTCCAGTTCATTCATTTCCTTTCGTCCAACGTTGCAAGGCTGACCCGCGGAGCGAAGCGGAGATGGGTCTAGCCGTTTGTTGAGATCAGCTCCCTTTGGGACTGAAGCCTCTTCTTGCTTGCAGTGGAACACTCTGCTATATTTTCGGAAAAGGAGCCCGCCATGAACGAAATCTTTTTCCTCGTCGAAAACGCACCGGAGGGCGGTTTTTACGCCAAAGCCCTCGGAGAATCAATTTTCACAGAAGCCGACAGCCTTGAGGAACTCCATATCAACGTGAGGGATGCCGTTAAATGTCATTTTGATGAGGACAAGGTGCCCAAGATGATCCGACTTCATTTTGTGCATGAAGAAGTCCTCGCTGTATGAAATTGCCACGCGACATCACCGGGAACGATCTTGCCAAAGCCCTTCGTAAATTGGGATATCAGGTTACCCGTCAAACCGGTAGTCATATTCGCCTTTCCACATCCGAAAACGGCGAGCACCAAATCACCGTTCCCGCGCATAGCCCCTTGAAAATAGGTACCCTTGCAGCAATTCTTTCTGACATAGAGTCTCACCACAAACTGACCCGTGGCCAGCTTCTAGATCGACTCTTCTCTTAGTTCCTCTCTTTTTCCTCTCAACGCTGAGAGCACAGCGGCGGCTTTGCCGTCCGCTGCTGCGCTTCATCGGGCACTCCTTTCAACCAGAGAATCTTACGATCTTATGTGCGTTGGCCTACCCGATACCTCGGGCCATCATATGGTGGACTAAGCCGGGCATGTCTAATCTAGCTTGACGAGGCATAGGTTCCCCTCCTAACGAGCTTGAATAGTTTGAACGACATCAATAAGGTGCATAAGGCACCTACGTCCCCTCCGCCTCCTTTAGTTTGAACGACATCAATAAGGTGCATAAGGCACCTACGTCCCCTCCGCCTCCTTTGGATTTTCCCCACTTTCTGAGTCGCCCGGTAATCCCCTCATAACCGCGTCATCAGCGCGAACACGCCCCAGCCCAGGTATTCACGCGTGTAAGCGGCGTAGCGCTCGGGTTCCGAGGTTAGTTTGGCTCGAACATCTTTAGCGAACTCGTCGTCGGGATTGGCTTCAAGCCATCGGCGCATGGTGAGCCACTTGGACGCCTCGTATCTATCCCAGCTGTCTTGGTCTGCCAAAACCATTTCCACGACGTCGTAGCCGAGGTGGCCTAAAGACGCGAGAAGTTCTGGAAGCAGGAGAAAGTCGGAGATTGAGCCGGCAAGACACCCCCTGGCAACATCTTCCGTCGGCGGTAACTGCCGCCAGTAGGGCTCGCCGATGAGGATGATCCCTCCGGGGCGGAGGCTCTGCGCCAGAAGCTCNNCGAAGCCGGCAGCATCGCCATGGAGGAACTTGACTTGATCGGCGACACCGAGTTTTTCAGCGCGCAGTTTCGCTTGCTCGGTGAACAACTGGCTCATGTCGATGCCGGTGCCGATGACTCCGTAATCACGTGCCCAGGTGCACAGCATCTCCCCCGAACCGCTGCCGAGGTCGAGCACTCGGGTTCCCGTTTCCAGACGCAGCGCCGCGCCGAGAGTGGCGAGCTTTTCGGGTGTGAACGGGTTATGGATGCGGTGAGCACTTTCGGTGATGTTGAAGATCCGTGGAATATCCAATGCAGAAAATCTCCTTACGGGTGTGAATAGATTCGGTCACTGCCTAACGGGGCTGAGGCTGACCGGCCAGGTTCTAGGACCGGTCGTGCCGATGGTTGGAAATTAGCGGCGCGTCTCAACAACTTACACAACTTACCAACGTCCCCCCGGCCCCCTCCCAACGTCCCCCCGGCCCCCTCGAAGCCATGGCTATTACGTCAATTCAAATAAAGTCTGCCCGGGGACTGCGGTATAACTTCTACTACCAGTCCGACAGGCTCCTAGGCTCGATCTCGCCCTTTTAGAAACATCCCTCGGCTAAATCCAGCTTCATAATCCTTCACGTACTTTCATGGACTTAGCAAACTCATCTTTGGAGAGCCTTCGCGCCAAGTCCTTCATGTCGATAATGTCGAAGGGTCGCTTGCCCTTGCAATCGAGTATCGCATATGATACAAGTAGTCAATGCAGACGACACCATACCAATTGACCTACTACACCGACGAAACCGGCGAGAAACCATTCAAGAAATGGCTCTATGGTTTACGTGATCGTGCCGCCTTTGCTCGTATCACCACCCGGCTTGCACGGGTAGAACTTGGCAATGTGGGCGACCATTAAAATGTTAGTTCCGGTGTTTTTGAACTACGTATACATTACGGCCCCGGATACCGTGTTTATTATGCGCATACCGGTAATGAAATCGTCCTGCTGCTCCTTCGGGGCGATAAAACCACTCAGGCACAGGATATTGCAACTGCTGCAGCATACTGGAAGCACTATCGGGAGAACAAAACATGCGACCAATGACCGACTATGAACAAGACCTGCACGAATGGTTGAAAGATCCGGATAATGCCGCGGAATATTTGACAGCGGCCATAGAAGAGGGCGACCGTGATGTACTGCTCCTTTCAATGCGCCGGGTAGCGCAAGCTAGGGGTGGCATGGCTGCGGTAGCCGAACGTTCCAATCTTAAGCGTGAAAACCTTTATCGCACCCTNNATGGGCCTCAAACTTGCCATCGTACCCGAAACGTCATTGGGGAATCCAGAGGCACATCCCTGATTAATATGTTTTCTGAATTCTTGAGTTCAAATAGTGCCGCCAAAATCCATTGTTACGATTTGCTATTACTACCTCAGCGTTGATTGAATTTTGTGCATCATAATCTTCGTGAACGACAAAATTACGGCGAAAAGTTGATAACAATGTTAGCATTGCGAAGGCATATGATGATGAATTATTGATGCCAGCCGTTCCTTTTGGAGCTAAAGCTTCAATTTGACCAATAGTTTGCCATTTTTCATCGACAGGCCATAAGCTTTGCACGACTTCCCATAATTTGTCAGCATTTGCCATTCTATTTCCCTCCGCGTACCGTCAGATGTCGTGGATCATGTGCCGACGCCAGGCTAACCGGCTTGCCCGGTCCAGCCGTCATGGTTGGACGCTTTCCTCGCCTCGGCCTTTGCCCACCGGCCCAAGTTCCTCCATCAACACCTACTTCAGCTCTATCCACTTACACCGACTTACCCATACTTTCGGAGGCTTAGCACACTCCCTCGGCTGAGAAACTTATATACTTATGGGCGTCCCGCTGCCTTCCTCGCTGCCTTCCTCTTCTCTGCTTTGCATACGATTGTGATGGCTTTCCAAGATAAATAAAGACTTGAAAAGCTCTATAATTAGCTCTATATTTAGAGCTGAGCAAAGGAGGCAATATGAACATGGACACCATTTACGCCGATTATTCTATTAGTATGTCGGAATTCAAGAAAAATCCGGCACAGGTACTCCGCGTCGCCGGAGAAAAACCGGTGGCGATCCTTAGCCACAACCGTCCGGCATTTTATATGGTAACACCTAAAATCTTCGAGATGTTGGTTGAAGCCCTTGCTGATCGAGATATGGCAGAGCTTATCCGGCATCGGCTTGCACAAAAAGACAGGAGTGTCGAGGTAGACATTGACACCGTCTGAAGCAACGACTTGTCTCCATCAATTCCCTCCGCCTCCTCGAATTTCATATTCCAACATCTCATTCTGGTGTAACCATATCGGATCAGCGTTCCTTCGGATAAAGTCATCAAAATCAATGCTATCAATGGTCGGTGGACGTTTAACTCGTTTCCGTCCGGAAACCCCATTTTTCTGGGCACCGTAGTTCACTTGTTCACTTCCGAAGCCGATTCAAATCCATTGACTGGGTGAGACCTGCTCCCCTGGCCCTCCGCGGGGCTCGATCAAAAGGCCTCCTGAGTAAGTGAACAAGTGAACTACGTCCCCCCCGCTCCTCCCCCCGCTCCCCCTACTGAACCCGGACATCAGGAGTTACTACAGCAATCTGCTCAAGGGCCGTGAGCTCGAGCGCGGCATCAAGCTGAAGATGAAAGTCAAGCTGGCGGCAAAGCTCCTGGTTGTCGCGTGGACGCTGATGAAGAGCAAAGAACAATTTAGGACTTCCTGCTTCAAAGGGTAGACTCTTACCAGAAGCAGGCAGTCGGCGAGATGAGCCCTTTCAACAACGTTGAGGCTATGACCTCGGGAGGGACAATATCGGGCCTCTCACTGAATCTTGAAGCTTTGATAAGGAATGATTGACGACCCCGTTCCGCTAGCGGACGGGGAATGTCGGATATTGGTAACGATTAAGCTCAAGGTTCGCCGTAAGTGAGACACTCGCCATTTCTATAACCAAGGGAGAGGTGCGCCCGGATACCAATGTGAACGATAACTATCTGATTTTCAAAGAGCAGCTTTTTTCATTGACAGGTTGAATATAGTATGTCCCCCCCCTCCTTGACAACCTGACCCTCCGGCTTTGACAACCAGGTGACTAGCGTCCCCCTCAGGCATGGCTTCGCCTTGCACTTGCGGATGATTAGCACCAATCAGGTATTATATACTGTCCCCTTGGCCTTTACTCATTCATGCATAATCTGGCAATCAGGCTGTCGCGGGACTCATGGCCTTCTTTACTTAGTGAAGCCAGCATTGATGAGCAGGTACTGTATGTAGCAGGGTCTGTTTTCAAATCTTCAATCATCCCCTTCATAAAGACCACAATCTCGTCGGGAAAGTCGAAGTAAAAAAGGCCGTAATCCTGCCGCGTCCCCCCCGGCCGGCACAAAAGCATGAAGAGGAAGTAAGACGTGAAGTACTCCTGAAAGGACTTATGAGCGAATTTAACTTTGAAGTCATGAAAGGTCCGCTTATCGAAGGGCACCAGAACTGAGTTCAGCAACAGTTCTACAGTTTCAGCAATTGGAACATGACATAACTTGATCAGTGATTCGAGGTCCGATTCTAACAGATAGCTAAGAAAAGAGACCTTGCAATTCTCATCGTTAATCAGCATCATCTTTGCGGCTTGTGCAAGAATGGCAAAAATGGCCTTGACCTGCTTGATGATGTCGCCTTGCATGTTGAGCGGCCGCTCGCTGACGCACATCGAAACTGAAGTGCTTCTGTCGAGCTTGAATTTGTCCAAGAGATAGCTCTGATAGATTTGCGCCAGGTTTTGCTTCTTTATTTCACCACTCGCTACATCATCGGTTATCATCTTGAGGAATAGAGGGCGCTTTGGAATGTCCCCGTAGTATCTGTGGTAAGTTCCTGAGCGAACTATTCCTATGAATTCACTTATGAACTCAGATGATCTGCCACCAGCATTATTGAAGCGCAGATACTGATGCAGGTAGTCCTCGATGTCTTGATCAAGCCAGTCATTCAACACGATGTAATCGATGTTCTTTTTTTTGGGCCCTATGGCTTCCTCGAAGTTGCACCTTCTCTCATCCCACAATTCCTTCCTTATCGTAAAGATGCACTTATTCGAAAAATTTTCCATGCATTGGAAAATCCTTCTCAACCCCGTCACCGAGTATGCCACCTTGTGTTCATCGAGGCCGTCGAAGAGAAGGGCGTACTTCCCCGTTGATCGCATCATCAGCTGGAAGTCCTTCAGGAGGATCTTGTCCAAGTACCTCGACTCATCGAAGACCTCCTCGACGACGACCTCCAATATCTGCTTACACAGCATGTACTCGTTGGTGAAGGCCTCCTCTTCGAATTGGGCGATTGGCAGATAGATAGGGATGACGTCATTAGCGAAGAGCTTCTCCGTCAGGTTCAGGAGCAGAGACGTCTTTCCGAAACCGAACTCGCTAATCACGAATATCCATCTGTTTTTGCTGCAGTCGGTAATGACCCCTTCGTCATTCAGCCTGGAGGATCTGATGTAGGACAAGGTTCCCTGCAGTAGAAACTCGATTGGTTTCCTCTCTGCCCGCTCGAGATTCGGCAGCACGATGAAAGGTACGTTCTCCTGATAAAAGGTTTGGTCCAGCCGTCTTCTGTAATCCTCCAGGAAGCGCCGGTTGGAGGCATCAATCTTGGAGTAGAGGATTTCCCTGGAACTCTCGAAAATATAGGTCACGATCCCGCCCAGATCGAGAAAAGTGGCTTGTTTCGTTTTGCTCGATTGCACAAGGTCTTCCAGAGCCTTTAACAGTTCTTCTCGCATCACCCGATCCGGGATGTGCTTGTTGATTACAAGGAAGTAGCAGTTAGCCTTTCTTGAGGAGTTTTTGAAGTCGCTGATCGACTTGAGACAGTCTTTCAAGTGTCGCGGCAGGAATTGTGTGATTTCGAAGCCTTTGCACTGATAGGCAAGGTCGAAGTCTGCACCTTCACCTGCGCTATAAAGATCGATCCCCATCCTGTCGACGATACCCATTTCTTGGGCATTTACCACGGTAGGAAAGATTTCTGCCAATATCTGATGGAACTTGTTCTGAAAAGCATGCCTTGACAGGCTGTTCAGTTCAGCTGCCATCTGCTTTCCAAACCTGGTCGATGTCACATTCATGGGCTGAACCTAATTTATGATGCACGGGGAGAGTGGGGGCACGGGGGGCTCGTTCCGGGGACACCATACTTAATTCGCATGCTGTGGCAGGTGTCCTTGGAAAACCCGTAATGCCCCTCAACCTTGATCAATCATACTTGCTCTTGTAAATCAATCGGCCACTTGAACCAGCCGGCTCTAATTTGTAGATGTCCCAGCCCTTCACGGGTGTTGACTGCTCCAACTTGTACGCCATGACTACTTTCTCGCCGTCAGTCCTTAGATTGATGGCACCATAAACGGCAACGCTTCGATCAAGTTTCGCAACTAACCCGTCGAATTTCTTCTGGGCAGCGGCTCTTTTCTTTTCGTCTGAGGCTGCGGCAATCTTTGCGGCTAGTTCGGAAAGTTGCGCTCGAAGCACGACAGGGTGTTTGATAGTTTCCTTTGTGGACCGTGCCAATTCGGTGCTCAGCAGCAATGGACGTTCACCTCGGCTGCATTTTGCGATTGCTCCGAGTGCATCTGCGCGAGGGTGAGCATGCGGCTCATCGTCACCGCTTGAAATAACGGTCGCTACCGGATTGATCGCCTTCATAAAGGGTAACAGAGTATCGGCACTTCCGTGGTGGCACGCCTTGGCGATGTCACTCCCGAATATAGGCCTGGCAGCCTCTACGAGGGTCGCTTCTTCCTCCGCACTCTTGGGGTTTGGCGATAGCCCCGTGTGCGCCTCCAGCAACATGCGGCTGGATTCGATGTTGAGATCGCCTCCCATGAAGATGTTCACATTCTTCATCTTGAATCGAAACACCACTGAGTGGCCATTCTTGGTCTTGCCGACGTCTCCTAGCCACCGGAGTGCACGTTTGCTGTCCACCTTCTCCACAAACGGCCCGAGAACTTCGATTGTCAGACTCTCGCCTGGGCCATGTCCCGACAGATGGCCTTCGTTTAGGTCGAGCATCCTAAAATCTCCGAATTTACCGGCGTTCAACGCTTTGCTGAGCATGCCGGGGTACTTCTTTTTTGTCCAATTGGCTGGATTTGACAAGAATGCTTGAAGTTCCGAAAGGTCTGTGACGAGATCGGCGATGTATTTCCTGCCGCCAAAAACCATCGGCTTGCTCAAGGTCTCGGTCGTGCTGTCGGCCGCGCGTTCCATCAGGCCATTGGAGTAAACCGTTTGAAAGTAGACATTTGGGTCGGCAAAGAGATATTCAAAGCCCCCATAGTGATCCTCATCCGAATGAGACATGATAGCGGCATCGAACGATACTTTTTCCTTGAATCCGAATCTCCAGCGCAGGAACCGGAACATGTTGTCTCCTTGCCCCGCGTCGATCACATACCTTTTATCGTCTGGTGTCACCACCAGCGCACCATCTCCTTGGCCGATATCGACGAACACGATCTCCAACAGGCGATTTGGCTGGGTCTCCTCGGCCCGTATCCACCCCTCTACACCTCGAACCTTTACACGGAAGAAGTTGCCGTCATGACTTTTTCCTGCGACGACGAGGACGTCGCCCCAAAGCAGGTGTTTTTTTGCTGTGAGTTTCTGGGGCGGCTGCCCGGTGGGATCCGTTCCGAGCTCGTAGACAATAGCTGAGGGATAAGCGGCAAAGAGCATTTCATTGGCCATTTAGGTTCTCCCTTGTAGCTTGATTGTAGACACTCATGAAGGTGATAACGGGGCTGAGGCTGACCGGCCAGGTTCTAGGACCGGTCGTGCCGATGGTTGGAAATTAGCGGCGCGTCTCAACAACTTACACAACTTACACAACTTACACAACTTACACAACTTACACAACTGACACAACTTACCAACGTCCCCCCGGCCCCCTAAATTTATCCAGTGTCATGGGCTGCCCCCTTCCCGGCCTTTGATGACGTTTTCCCAATTCGTATAGATGAAGGTGACAGCAGAGAGGATGGCAATGCCTACTACGCCACGAATGCCCCACCGTGTGATGATGAGATCCTTTAAGGAAGGTGGGCTGTTGCCAGTCACATGTGCCTCCGCGAAAAAAAATCTTATGCCCTTCCTTATTTTCCTACACCCACCTTTGTGACAACTTTTAGTATATGTCAACACCTGCCGTCGATGTAGATGACAGGTCACGCATCAGGGCGGGATGGAGACCTTGTTTCCCTCCCGAGTGTGATACGTTTCTGAAGTTGATCGTTTATCGTCTTGCCACTCCCCCTCCGAGTCGACATGCCCGTTTTCGTACCAGCTACTCCATGCGCCATTCCTTTTGTCGGCGTGGTAGAGTCCTTGGCTCCGGATTTGGCCGCTTTCATACCATGCGGCAAAACTGCCTTCCCTTTTGCCGTTCAAGTAAGTAACTTCAGTTTGGGGTTGGCCATTGCAGTACCATTCCTGCCATTTCCCTTGCTTTGTCCCATTTTCGTATCTTCCGGTGACGGAAAGCTGTCCGTTAGGACACCATTCTTGCCATCTTCCGCTCTTGACTCCGTTAGCCAATTCACCCGCTTGGTGAGGCTGCTTCAAAATGGTGACTTGCCCGTTCGTTTCTTCGAGATTGACCGCCCAGGACTCGTAACTCGAAGACGTCTCTTTTTTAAGGATTAATTTCTTGCAGGCAACCCCGCAGCCTGGGCTCCTTGTTGTTTTTATCAAGAAGGAGACCTTACCGGTATCATCAGTTATGCCCAAGCTTCCCTCTGCGGCACAACCGAAGCTGACACCTGCTAGAGGAGCAGAGGCTTCTGTAAGGAGGGTCGCAGCATAGGATATTTGAATCGGCGTGGAGCACCCGCAGAAAGACCGCGCACAGTCGAATTCCCTTAGCCGACTCTCGATCTTTTTAGGTGGCGCGGTTCGACCATCAACCGCTTCTCTGGGCGGGTCTGCAAACGCAGGGTGCGAGAAGAATGCCATACAGATAATCATGAAGCTGATTTTCCACGATTCCTCCAGCATCACTGTGTACCTCCGCAATAAAAAACCCTTGCCGGCTGATCCACGTTCCATGGTTTTGGCCAACGGGGCCGAGGCGCACCGGCCTAGCGCAGCGGAGACCGCGTGCCGCCGAGTGGTTGGGCATGTATTTTTCAGTCGCGATTTAATGTCACATGCCAAGCAAAACAAGCAGCCAGGCGCTTAGGGATGCCGGGTGCGTTGTCAAGCACCCACCTCTCGACTTCACTGGTTTCAAAGATCATGGCTGCTCCGCTCCACTGAGTCACTGGCTTTCGGGCCAAGACTGGGTCACCTGAATAGAACAGGTATGGCTCGTCCGAGACTTTCGTGTCCACGTACACGATGGTCCATCCCTCACTCCTGAATGTTTGAAGAACGTCAACAGTCTTCAATCTAAGCTGCTTTTTGATTGCATTTGCGAGATTAGCTTTTCCTTTTATCGTTACGTCCCGTTCTATACCTTCACATGGAGCTGCATCGACCCAAGAGAGTGCCTGAGTATATTGTTGTTGTGTGATCCGCTTACTTTTCACTGCATCTGCAAGTCCCTGCTTGACCGTTGCCTTATCAGACTCAGACAATGGCGGTTCGCTGGCCCCCAGTGCGCTAATTGTATAGATCAGCGATAGCAATGTGACATAAATCAGTATTTTCTTCATTTTTCCCTCGGCCAACGGGGCTGAGGCTGACCCCCGACCGTAGGGAGAGGGGTCGTGCCGATGGTTAGTCCATGCGTTTGTCTGGCGGGAGGTTGTCCTTATCCTGCTTTTTCATAAGCAAAACATCACGTTCAGATGGTTCAATTTTCGGAATATTCTCGATTACAGGCATAAAGTTGGACGAAACCAAATCTTTCAAAGCTTGATCGATCTGCCTTTCTGCTTCGGCTCGTATTTCAGGGTCTTCGATCCGTTCAATAAGCTTTGCTCTAAAATCAATTTCGCCAAGTACTGTTTGCTGCCAGTCTTTCCGAGTGTCTTTGATGTGCTTGGTAGCGATCCGCCGTTGTTCCCATTTTTTAGCGTTAGCGATCTCGTCTCTGGTTAGTTGCTTTATCAAGGCATCTTCTTCGGCAGAGGCGGCTTCTGCTATTGTCTTTCTAAGTCGTGCATCGGTTGTCTTTTCAAAAAGTTGCGAGAGCCAGCTAAAAGCAGCTTTAGACCCACTTTTCAAGGAAAGCCAGACACTCCCGTTCTCAATCCAACTAATGTGAAGGGTATTTTGATCGTACAAATTGCAATCACTGGTAATTGTGTTCGCGACGGCACCAACTTTCCTTCGTGCATTGTCTCCCTGCCAGTCGTTATGCTGGTGCAAGCGTTCACACGCGATTACACCGACGTTGTGAATGGTTCGAACTGAGCGGAGAAACTTTTCAAGTTGGATTGCGTCAACTGATTTACCTTCGGGGACGAGACGTATACCAAGAGAATCTGGGTCGTATTTCTCTGGCGGTTCGATAGTAACAGCCGTGATATCATTATCGGCATCGTATCCACCAATTCCTTTGGCCTGCATGTCAAATAGCTTTTCCAAGAATATCGAGCCAAATAACAGGGGTGCAGCGCCGTCGTCCACTAAGGCGAACTCCACTGGCAATGCTCTTATGTTTCCAATTTGAATCCCTACCTTAACTAATGGCCGCTCAACATACATCCCACTTGAAAGCATCACCCTTGTTACTCCTGATGGTGAGACACCAGAAAGCTGGCGGAAAAGAGATGACTGCATCAATCCTTGCGAATGCCATGTGTCAATGATGAATTTGGGGGCAACGGCAGATGTGGTGATGTTAACAGGATCAAAGACTTTACATTCTCGATGTATTGTTGACATTGTGGCTCCTTCTGTTTTTGTTGACCGGCCCAGTCGCTTTCCTTACGCAATGCCTTCAGCAACTTCCATTTTGACGCCCAGAGCAGCGGACAGAGCCTTTATGAACTTCGAGACATCATCTGTGTTAGGCTCTTGCACCGCATGATTTCTCCGAAGCTCGCCTAGCCATGCTTTGTGTTTAGAGCAGAAGCTCTCAAGGTCTTCTAATGACAATCGGTGCCAAAGATCCAGATGGCCGGTTTTGAAATGAACAAGATCGTTTCTAACACTTCGTAACTTTGTCCGCTCTTTCTTTGAGATACGACTACCCGGAATGCACTTCCGCTCTAATGCTTTGCATTTATCATGGAATTTATCAAATCGCAGTTTTGTTTCGATTTCAGAATCGCTCACGCCTGCGTCAAGTAGCATTGCTGAATATAACTGATTAACCGATGCCTCTATGTATGCATTTAAAGTAAGGAATCCTGCACGAACAAATCGTTTGCGTTGCAGAATATTCTGTTCAGACTTGGCACACGCAATGAAGTAGTCTGTGTCTTCTTTGAGGTCTTCGATAACCGAGATTACTTTCATTTCAGCTGTCCGGCCGGAAACTGAAATGGAAACTTCCGCACCATGATGAAGAGCGCCATGACGCCCTCCCATTGCCTTTTTTAGGCTTTCTCTCGCTTCATCTATTTTGCTCATGAAGTTTCCTCAGGTATCATTCTTTTTCGGGGAGTAACGCCTGAGTGACCGGCGGAGCGCTCAGCTCTTTCGGCTCTTCCAGCTCTCACCCACCGCGGAGTCCGTGTCCTCTCGCCTTGTTGGCGATCGCCGTTCGTCAACTGTCTTGGCTGATCTCGGCCTTTCACCAGCTTCCACAAACTGAATCAGCTCTCACAGACCTTCACAAACTTCCTCAAGCCCAGCAAACTAAATCAGCCGAGCCTCGCTGCCAAAGCCTTATGGTTGATATCGGTTTCTATTTGTTTTCGCCGTAGTTCGCCAAGGCTTTCACCACGTCTTCAGATATTACCCTTCTTTTTTTCTTCAATTATATGTTCTAATAGAATAGCTTCTGCCTTGTTTTTTAACAGATCTGGCCGGTTTTCAGGAAATATTCCGACCTCCTGCAGCATAGCGTTATTAAAACACAAAACACCACGCACATTAGTCTGAAATTTTATTTGAGATATTGAACATTTACCTTCGTAAAGTACGCCTTCATACTGTACTCTGATTGATATATCCATTTGTGCTCCTCCTTTCATTTTAGGACTTCGGTCTCTGCTATTTACGATAACCGAGTAAGACGTTTTGTATGTCCACCGGGTCAGTTCCGGCATCGCTGCCCGAATCCATTCGCATTACAGAAACCATGTTTACAAATGCCTCCCTTTGCTCGGCATTTGTCATTGATGCGCCTAACTGCTCAAAGGTAGAAAAAGCTTTTATGGCTTCGTTGCACCCATATAGACAAATTCTTGCATTCGCATCAGCCGTTTTAGAAAACAACTCTTGTTTATCCTTGCTTTCTTCTACATAACGGAACGGTGCTTGCTCACAAACACATTTTAAATAGTCCATGTAGGCTTTGGACCGGAGGTCACGCAAGTGACGCTGCCCTTCCACCCGGCGCGTGAAGATGAATGGAATGATGCACCGATAATTATTCCGAGGAATGAGAATACAGCAGCTATCATTTTTTCATCCATCTTGGTTTTCCTCGCCAACGCTGAGCTACCGGCTGGCCGGTAAGATCAAGCCGTCAGGTTGACCTCTGCAATTATTTCCCGAAGTTCCTCGATTTTGTAAGGTGGGGTCTTCTTGTGAAGCATTGAGTGGCAATTTGGACACACTGGGCGAAGGTCAGTCTGTGGGTTTAGGGCGTATTGACGGCCGATTGTTGCAACCGGTGTTAGGTGATGAACATGAATAAAACCCAGCCCTAACGGCCCATACACCTGCTCAAACTCCATTTCGCAAACAGCACACCTTGCTCCCCAATGATCGATACAGATACGTCTTGCTGCGGTATTTCGTTCGTAAGCGTTCACAGTAATGGTTGTTTTTGCACCTTCAACTATTTCAATCTGACCTGAAACCTCTTCGGCTGTATAAAATTCCCGGTCATCCTTTGAAACTTTAATAAGTAGCTGTACCTTCTCGCTACAGTTTGTTACTGAAGTCAAAACCCTACTGGGTGCCCAAGGAGAATCATACTCAAATAGCTCTCTAATTCTGGAAATATCCAGCGGATTTCTCGTTAAATGCAGAAACCAATGAACTCCAGCCCGATATTCAGGCATGTCAGGCTTATCATAGTACATCGGTGGCAGGTATGCTTGCCGATCGCATCTACTCAGCACTCTTCCCACAGCAACAATCCCTATTTCATTTTCGTACATTAGGCAAATGTCGCCTACTTCAAGCCTTGTTAGCTCATCAAGATACCTTGCTGGCCCGCCGGTGAATGCAAGGTCATTATCAAGCCAGACTGAAATATCGTTCATTCCTTCAAATGATCTCTTATCAGTATTTATGATGTAGTACTTCATTTCTCTCCTCTGGCCAACTCGTAGTTGACCGGACCTGGCCATCCTGCCGTTTCGGCTGCATTCCAACAATATCGGGTTGTCGGAATTGACCTATCTCCCTACCACTGTTAGCCTATTAAATTGGGTGAATGGCCCCCTTCTAGGCCAACATCCAATTTGGAGGGATGAACCCCTTCCGGATTAACATTCCGGGAGGAGGGATGGCCACCCGCCGGTTCGCAGTGCAGATCCTTTATTTATTGACCCTTTGGCCGGATTGAGAAAGTCCCATCATTCGCAGTTATAAATTGTTTTCAATCAAAAAGCACTATATTACGACTTCTAATGTATGTCAAAGGAGGAATTAACTTAATGATGGATGAAGTATTCCCCGGGTATGCAACATATCCAACTAGTCGACGAGTTGCTCTTAACCGACATGAAGGGTACAAGAAGCACCTCGGATATTACCTGAATTTTTGCGACAGCTGCCATACTTCTGTACCAAGTTCTCAACACATACGCCAAGTTATGATCAAACTTGAGGAGGATGGTTATCCTAAAGAGCAGCGGCAATAGGTAGCTAATGCTGTATCTCTATATTTGCAGATGCTCAAACAGGAGGAGCTTCTTAAAAAAGCAGGAAATTGTGTAGAGGAGAGCTATCTGGACGAAAGGCATCGCCGCTTTGAATGCCTAGTCCTGGGTCGATGAAGCCTCATTACGGATTTCGGTAGCCGGGGAGACTTTCAAGGAAGGGGGCGAATTTGGCCGGCCAAATTCGCCTGCAGGCCACTTAGGCTGGATCCAAGTCAATCTACAGGACGTGAGTCTAATGAGACGGGCACCCCAGCGGACTGTACCGGATCAGGGCAAAATTTGGCCGGCCAAATTTCCTTCCGATTTGGCCGGCCAAATTCGCCGTCCACCCTGGTACGCCCAGTTGAGGCCCTTGATCGGGTAGGAGGCGGGATTACTCCCCCTCCTCCCACACCACCGTGCCTACGGTTCCGTACAAGGCGGTTCATGAAGTGCATTGAAGTCGGTGGTACTGGTCAAACGAATGGCGCTTTCGCGCCACGCGCCATGCCTGGCGCACTGAAAAGAGCGGAGGGATCTTGGGATCCCCCCGCTCGAATTGCTGCCACTCTAGGAGTCGCCTTAGTTGTAGGCACTCTCCGAATGCTGGGTCTGGTCGAGGCCCATGATCTCGTCTTCCTTCTCCACCCTGAGACCGATGGTCTTGTCGATGACGAAGGAGATGATCAGGGTGACGATTACGGCGTAGGCGGCTGCGGCACCGATCGCGATCAGCTGGACGGTGAACTGCTTGACGTTGCCCGAGAGAAGCCCGGTGGCTCCGACTGTGGCGAAGACGCCGGTCAAAATG
>DNRQ01000214.1 GCA_003499925.1 Geobacter sp. | reverse complement strand
GTCGTAGTAATCCTCGACCGGCCAATGGGAAGCGGGGACCTCGGTTATGGCGTCGACCCCCTCCATGATGTTCGCCCAATAGGCATTCCGGTCGTCGGCCTGCGGGAATAGGCAGCCGATGCCGATGATTGCCAGCTGAGTTCCGTTGCTGGAGATGGCGGGTTTTATATCGTCAGTTTTCAACAAAGGTACTCCTTGATGTGGGCGATTTCGAGCGGTTCCGGAGCAATGCTGTCCTGCGGCAGGTCGAGCCCCTGGCTGCGCAGGAAATTGGCGCGGTTAAGCTGTGCTGCGCCGTGCAGGATGTTGAGGGCGACCGTGACCACCTTGCGGCTTTCCGGGGGCTCCAGGAAGGAGCCTGCGGCCCATTCGTTGAAGGCGCCCATGGAGGGGCCGCACCATACCTGGTAGTCCATGCGGCGCTGCTGCGCGCCGTCCTTGGCCCAGTGGGCGGCCTGACCGAGATACCAGCGGAACACCAGCGCCATCAGGTGCTTGGGATCCCGCTCGCTGCGCGCCACCTGGGCCGGGTCGCGCAGCAGGAAGTAGGCGCGGGTGTCGCGCCAGATATCCTCGAGCGGCGCCTGGAACATGGTCTTCTCCAGCTTGTCGCGCTCGGCCGCCGGGAGGTCGTCCAGGCTCTTGTGGGCCCGGTACAGTTCGTAGAGTTTCGCCGCGCGCATCGGAAACATGGTGCCGCGTTTGAGCACCTGCACCGTCACCCCCATCTCGAACATGTCGGCGGCAGGCGCCATGGTGACGTCGGCCTGGCGCGTCTCGGCAAGGAGGGAGCGGACCGTGTCCGAGGTCCCCGATTCGACGCAGGACTGGTTCACCGAGCCGGTCATGATGTAGGCGGCGCCCATGGCGAAGGCTGCGGCAGCGGAGGCGGGGGTGGATATGCCGCCGGCAAGCCCCACGCGCAGCCTGCGGTCGTAGCCGTACTGGCGCTCAAGCCTTGCGGCGAGCGAGTTGATGGTCGGGAAGAGCGCCATGGCGGGACGGTTGTCGGTATGGCCGCCGGAATCCGCCTCGGCGGTCACTTCCTGGGCCAGGGGGACCCGGGCGGCAAGCTCGGCCTGTTCGGCGCTGAGGGAGCCGTTGGCCACCAGCTCGCGCAGGAACTTCTCGGGCGCCGGTGCGAAGAACTTGGCGGCCAACTCCTCGCGGGAGACCTTGGCGATGATCCGGTTCGGCGTCACGATGCTGCCGTCCGCGGCGCGCCTGATGCCGTGCAGCCGGTAGCGGATCAGGGGGAGCGTCAGCGCGAGGAAGGCCGAGGCCTCGATGATGCGCACGCCTTTTCTGATATAGAGCTCGGCGAGTTCACGCTCAAGCTCCGGCTCGTGAGGGGAGTGGATCAGGTTGAAGCCATAGGGTAGGTCGCCAAGCGAGGCGGAGAGGCGCTCTGCGGTCGCCTCCACCTGGGAGAGCGGCAGGCCGGCGGCGCCGAAAAAGCCGAGCATCCCGGCGCGTCCCAACTCCTCCGCGATGGCCGCAGAACTGATCCCCTTGGCCATCGAGCCGCCGAGATAGGGGAAGCGGATGCCGAGTTCCCTGCAGAAGGCGGGGTCGCCCAGGTTTTCGGGGAGGCAGGGGGGAGCGAAGCCGGCAAGCGAGAGCCCCTCGCCGGAGCCCGAGCCGAGCAGGCCGACCCCTCCCAGTTCCGGGACCATGACCCCGTCGTTTTCGACGAGATACAGCGGTTGGCGCACGAAGCGAAGCGCCTCCTTGAGCGATCTCTTCTTGCCGGCCGGAGCATCAGCCGCGGCAGACCAGGAGCCGAGGCCCTCAACTTTTTCAAGGTGACCGGTCAGGTCACCACGGGTTGCAAATCGGTTCAAACGGGCTTCTCCTGTTGCCGGCATATTTGCAGCGGAAGTTGCGATGGCCTAAAGGTAGCGAAGCGGCAGAAGGACAAGGCTTGGGCATGGAGGAGGCAGGTTCACATATAATCTCAATCATATCAGGGTTAAGCCCGGAATCAGTGATTATCGATACTGCCCATTTTAACAGAGTATGTGTACATTAAATCGACTCAAAAGGCAAGACAAGACGCCGGTTCAGGGGAATTTTTAGAGCAGCCCGAATTCCGGTTGAGATTGGCGAATATAATCAGTCGGATGGCAGATAGCGGAAGAGAGGAAGAGTGGCATAACAATAGGACCCCTTCGACCAAGCAGATTATGAGATCAAGATTTTGTTTCCTGATTAGTAGTACTAATCTCCCCCCTGCCCCCTCCCTTTATTTGGTCGGTGTGTAAAATCAAATTAAAAATCGCTAAAGCTATTTCGCTCGGGCACCGATAAAACAAAAGAGCGTGAGGGGTCCTGTCGTTTCAACTCTGAGCCGCTGCTGCTGTTTGCAGAGGTGCCCAAAAGAAACTTCCGTTAGTCCACACCCGCCCTATATAGGTCTTCGAACCTTACTCGATCGCATCAGAAACGAGTCGCTACGAGGAAGCAATTTATGGAAAGAAATCAAGGGACAAGGTTTCGATATAGCAAAAAAACGGTCCGGCACCTCATTCCGACGTTGTGTCTATGGTTGGTTGTAGTCTTCGTCGTTGCCGCTGATGTGCATGCAGGGACTTCCAGCTATTTCTATGATGATGTCGGCAGACTGACCAGGGTAATACAAGGCAGTTCCGGAGTCATTTACGATTACGATGAAGTTGGTAACCTGAATTCCACCACGAGCACAACGATTTCAGGTGGGGTGCCAATTATAACCGCCATCGCTCCCAACGTGCTCTTCCTCGGTTCGAAGATGCTGGTCAGAATTACTGGGCAGAACCTGCTGTCAGCCGAGTCCGTCACCTGCAGCGGCAGAAAAGTCTCAATCATCGTTAAAGAAACCACCGACACCCAGCTCACCACGGAGATGACAGCACTGTCAGCAGGTGAGGAAACGATTATGGTGACTACCAGAAGCGGCGCCGTGGCGACAACCGGCGTCAAGCTAACCTCCTCAAAGTTCTCCTTAACTCCAGGCCAATTGGCGTTGGCGCCAGGGACAACCGGGTCTCTAACAGCGACCATCTCTCCGGCGATTAGCGTACCTGTGACTATCAATATTCATTCCAATGCACCCTTGGTCGCAACAATTCCACCATCAGTCACGATACCATCCACCGGAAAGGCGAGTTTCATTGTGACAGCGCTTCAGCCTGGGGTTGCCACAATAGATGCGGGAGCACCGAATGCTGTCGTCTTGGTTGCAAAGCCGTTTATCGGAGATGTAGGAGACAAGGTTCTGACCCGCAGCACAAACATCAGTGTGATGATAGATTCCATTCCGGGCACGTCTCCGACCACTGCAAGCCAAGTGAGCGTAGCAGTTGATTCTCCTTATGGTGCAGTTCCCATTGCTCTCCTCCCCGTGAGCGTAATCATCGATCCGTTGGGCGCTTCGGTATCAGTTTCAAGGGGGGTGTCGGTGAAAATCCAATAGATGGAAAACAAGCTATTCACATAGTGTCTACATGGAGGAGACCCAATGAAAAAAGCGATATCAATGGTGCTGTTCTCGCTCTTAACATGGAGCACAACGGCTCATGCAGCGTTCGTCAGCGGCAGTACCGGTGCCCTTGGCGCACTCAATCCTACTGCTAATGCCGTGGTCACGTTGCCGCCTGACGGAGTACTGAATTACACTATTGTCACCATCCCATCAGGGGTAACGGTTACCTTTAAAAAAAATGCGTCCAATACTCCGGTTTATGTTCTTGCCACGGGAAATGTCACAATTGCCGGGACCATAAATGTTAGTGGATCGAACGGCACCGCAACCGATATCGGCAGGGGTGGTCCGGGAGGATTCGATGGAGGCTATGGCGGAGCGATTTCAATTGCGGGAGGTGGTGGCATGGGGCCGGGAGGAGGAAAACCGGGGCAGTTCCCATCAGGAAATGGCGGTGGTGGCGGGTTTGGAACTAGTGGCACCATCGGAAGAAACGAATATTCCGGGAATGGCGGGGTGGCATATGGCAATGCCAGACTGTTGCCATTGGTTGGTGGCTCAGGCGGTGGAGGTGCAGGGGGCTCCTCAACGGATATCGGTTCACCGGGCGGTGGTGGCGGAGGAGCGATAGTAATTGCATCATCAACGACAATTACAGTGAACGGCTCGATTATGGCTAATGGAGGAAAGACTTTCATTAACTCTAATAATTTTCGCAGTGGCGGCGGTGGTAGTGGAGGTGGCATTAAATTCAGAACTCCTGATCTCGT
>DNRQ01000165.1 GCA_003499925.1 Geobacter sp. | reverse complement strand
GGGAGAGGGCCGGGGAGAGGGGGCGCTTCGCCCGCTTGATTACACTGCATAATGATTGTTTCCAAAACACCCTCGATGTTGGTCAACACATCGTTATTCCAGAGCCTCAAAACCATATATCCTTGTGAGTTCAGCCACTGGCTCCGCTCTTCGTCCTTTTCGATTTCTAGCGCATGCTGTCCACCATCCGCCTCAATGATAATTCCTCTCTCGTAGCAGATGAAATCGACTATGTAGGGTCCAATCTGCTCCTGTCGCCTGAATTTCAATCCGTGGAGTTGCTTGGCCCTCAGATGACGCCACAGGAGTCGCTCAGCGTCAGTCAAATTTCTGCGGAGTTGTTTTGCAGGCTTTGTCAGGCTTATGGGCATCACCTGGGTCCTCCATTTTATCGGAAAGCAAATTGGTCTTGCCACCCTCCCCCAGCCCCCACTNNGGCAGTGCCCCCAGCCCCTCCCATAAAGGGAGGGGGGCATAGGCCACCCTCCCCCAGCCCCTCCCATAAAGGGAGGGGGGCCTTCTACGCCCTCTCCCCTCGTCGGGGGCGTTCTACTCCCTCTCCCCTCGTGGGAGAGGGCTGGGGAGAGGGGCGCCTCAACTTCCACAGCACCTCCAGGGAAAGGGCTGGGGAGAGGGGGGTTCACATCGGCACGAAATACACGTCGGTGGGCTTGAACTTGCAGTTGCGCAGGAATCGGGCACGGACCGGCATGCCGATGCTCACCTCTTCGGGCTTGGCTCCGATCAGACGCGACAGAAAAAGGGTCTGGACCCCGTCGAACTCGACCAGGATCAGGGTGAAGGGGGTCTCCTTCAGGAAGGCTTCGCCGCCGAAATGACAGGTGGTGAAGGTGTGCACCCGCCCCTCTCGGGGAAGCTCGCACCACTCGGTCGGCTCGCCGCATTCCATGCAGTGGCCGCGCGGCGTGGCGTAGCGCCTGCCGCAGGCGCTGCATTGGCTCCCCATCAGCTTCTTCTTGGTCAGGCCGACGAAGAACGGGGAGTCCTGGGCATAGGAGTGGAGATAATCGACCTCGTAGTGATGCTTGATGATGATGGGATCGGTATTGAAGAGGATGGTCCCCTCCTCGCTCTCGGGAAGTTTCGCGTTCCTGTCCATATCACGCCCTCTCCATGATCGACACGGTGATGTAGGTTCCGGTGCCGGCGTGGCTGTGAATCAGCCCGCGACGCGGATCGGGTAGCTGCAAGGTGGCATCTCTCAGATGCTTCTCGATGCTCCCCTGCAGCTGCCAAAAGGCGAAAACGGCCTGCATCAACCCGGTGGCGCCGACGGGATGCCCGCAGGCCAAAAGGCCGCCGGAGGGATTCACCGGGAGCGGGCGCCACTTTTCCGAACCGGAGAAGGTCAGCCCGTAGTGGAGGTTCGGCATGAACGGGGCGCCGGAATCGACGAAGCTTCCCCCCTCCCCATAGCGGCAAAGCCCGAGGTCCTCGCAGGTCTGGATCTCGGAGGAGGTGTAGGCGTCGTGCAGTTCCACGAAGTCGAGCTCCTGCCTCGGGTCGTTGATGCCGGCCATCCGGTAGGCGTTCTTGGCCGCCATGCGCCCCCCGCGGAAGGAGTGAACCCCGGGGTACTTGAGATCGGCGTACTCTTCCCTGGTTTCATGGGGGAGCAGGATCACCTCGCCGTGAGGCCGGTCGGCCATGCGCATGGCGTCGGTGCCGCTGCCCACCCCGCTCACGCGCACCGGCGTGCCGCCCAACTTCTGCGCCATCTCCTCCGAGGCGAGGATCGCCACGGCCGCCCCCTCCGACATCTGGCAGCAGTCGAGGATGGTGAGAGGCTCGGCAACCATCAGCGCGGAACGGACGTCGTCGATGGTTAGCCTCCCCGGCCGCTGGGCATAGGGGTTGTGGACCGCGTTCAGGTGGTTCTTGATGGCGACCTTCGCCATCTGCTCCACGGTGGTCCCGAACTCGTGCATGTGCCGATTGACCATCATGGCGTAGTAGCCGGTATAGAAGCCGCCTACCGGATAGTCGAAGTTGGTGTCCGAGGCGAGCGCTATGAATTCGTTCCCCTTCCAGGTATTGACCCGCCCCATGGTCTCGAATCCCATGGCGAGGCAGACCTCCATGCGCCCGGAGGCTACCGACTCCCAGGCCGACTGGAAACAGAGCCCCCCGGTTGCCCCTCCCCCCTCCACCCGGCGCGACGGCTTCGGGCAGAGCCCCAGGTAATCCTGCACCATCGCCCCGGCCATGAGCTGCCTGGTGAAATGGTCCGAGAAGTAGGAACAGACGCTGCCGTCGATCTGATCGCGCCCAAGTCCCGGCAGGTCGGCCAGGGCGTAGTCGAAGGCGTCCTTGACCATACGGCGGAAATCCGTCTGGGGCAGCGCCTTGGCGAACTTGGTGATCCCCCCCGATATCATGTACACCGGTCTCATTGCCTTGCCCCCTCTTTCAAAAGCGACCGCGCGATCACCAGACGCTGGATCTCGGAGGTCCCCTCACCGATCTCGCAAAGTTTCGCCTCCCGGAAATAGCGCTCCACCGGGAAGGCCCTGGTGTAGCCGTTGCCGCCGTGCATCTGGACCGCCTTCAGAGCCGCACGCATGGCAGCCTCCGAGGCATAGAGTTTCGCCATCGATGCCTCCCTGGAGAAAGGAACTCCCCGGTCCTTGAGCCGTGCCGCCCGCAGCGTCAGAAGCCTCGCCGCGTCGAGTTCGGTCGCCATGTCGGCCACCATCCACTGCAGCGCCTGGAAATCGGCGATCGGATGCCCGAAGGCGCTGCGTCTGTGCAGGTAGTCGATGCTCTGCTCCAGGCAGGCGCGGCCGATCCCAAGCGCCATGGCCGCCATGCCTACCCTTCCGGCAGCAAGGACCTGCATCGCCTGTGGGAACCCCTGGTTCTTTGGACCGATCAGGGCCTCCTGCGGCAGCCGGACCTTTTTCAGCATCAGTGCCACGGTGTCGCTGGAGCGGTAACCAAGCTTGTCCAGGTTCTTCCCCTTGTCGAGCCCCTCAACCGCACCGGGAACGATGAAGGCGGAGATCCCGTCCGCTCCCGGGTGGGGATCCGTCACCGCCATGACCACCAGGGTATCGGCCCGGGAGCCGTTACTGATGAAGTACTTCTTCCCGTCGAGACGCCAGCCCCCCTCCTCTGAGACGGCGGAGGTCCTGATGCCGCCGGCGTCACTGCCCGCCTCCGGTTCGGAGAGCGCCCAGGCGCCGAGTCCCTCGCCGCGCGCAAGCGGAGCGAGAAAGCGCTCTTTCTGCTCATGGGAGGCGAAGGCATCGAGGTGGCTTGCGCAAAGCGTGTGGGCCAGCAGGGTGATGGTGACCGAGGCGTCGACCCGCGCCAGTTCCTCGACGACGGTGACGTAGCTGACGAAGTCGCGGCCGCCGCCCCCGTACCGCGCCGGGAAAATCAAGCCGAAAAAACCCATTTCCTGCAGTTTTTTCACCGCCCGGGCGGGGAACTCGCCGCTGGCATCGCGCTGCGCTGCACCCGGGGCCAGCTCAAGGTCGGCAAATTCCCTGACCCTTTCCTGCAGCGTTTTCTGTTCTGCGCTCAGTTCGAAATCGATCATCCCGCCTCCGCTCCACTCACCGCTTCTTATTATCCAACACCTCGGGCGGAATCCGCTTATCTATGATCTCGGGAGGAATTTCTTCCGGCGATAGCGGCAGCACCCTGCCACAGCGATCACAGCAGCCCTTGCAGCCGTTGCTCTGACCAGGGCTTTCTTCCTCCTTGATAACCGGCCTTCTGGCAGCCTTGCACTTTTGACAGCAGTCGCAGGCATATTCCTTCTTTCTATCCTGTATCTCTTGCTTATCGGAACGGATCTCTCCCGGTTGTTGCAGATCGACTCCCTCCGCCCCAGCCAGCGGAGAGGCAAGCAGCAGCAAGCATCCTATAAGAACCAGGGTCTTTCTCATATCAGCTCCCCCTTCAATTCGGGACAACTTCGTGATGGCGCTTTGGCTCCAGAACCGATGTTCAGGAGCGCGCCCCAGTACAGTGTACCAAGCCCCATTCATCTCCGGGAAGAATAAAAATTAACATGGGACACCCGGTTGTCAAACCTCCAGGTCCGGTGTGATAGAGATGAGCGGGAAGAGCAAATATTGCCCGGCCACTACGCTGATCAGATAATTTGGTATACTGACTCAATTAATTAACCCTAACAGGAGGATTCCCCCATGCAAAAACGAATTGTGGTAACGTTGGCAATTCTGGCATTCAGTGCGAGTGGTATCACAGGATGCAAGAAAGAGAGTCCTGAAAAAACAGAGGCTCCTCAGACTGTACCGGCGCCCGTAACACCGGCACCCGCGACACCTGCACCCTCGGAAACCGGGTTGACTGGGGAGCAGCTATACAAACAGTACTGCGCCGTCTGCCACCCGAATGGCGGCAATACCATCACACCGCAAAAAACCTTGGGTGCGAAAGGAATGGCGGAGCGCAGCAAGATAACAAAACCTGAGGATATCGTGAGGGTCATGCGCAATCCGGGACCCGGTATGAACAAGTTCGACGAAGCTACCATCTCCGAAGGCGATGCCAAGAAGATCGGCGAATACGTGCTGGCGACCTTCCCATGACCCAAGGGGAGTCAGAACTGGCACACGGGCATAAAGTTCACCAGAGGCTGTTACAGATTCGGCAGCTTGTTTGGCATCGTAGATCCCTCACCCCTTCCCCTCTCCTGGAGGGCGAGGGGATAGCTGACAAGGTTCCAACAGTCTCTTTCCCACTGCCATCAGGTTAGGCGGCGGTTCCCGAAACCGTGTAGGGTGGGCCGTGCCCACCATGAGGATGCGTGTCTGGTGGGCACGGCCCACCCTACCTCTGAAGGGGTCACTGCCATTAAGTTACCCGATTAGCGTCAATCTTCAGTAGGAGGCTCGATACTCGCTCCCCCCTTTGNNGAGTGCAGCTTTGCAACTAACTGCAAATCCGCCCAAATCCCCCTTTTTCAAAGGGGGACCTTCAGCCGTAGCCTTGGCGAAGGCTGAAGGGAGGGAGAAGCGGGGACGCTGCTTCTCTAGCCAATGAAGAGATCTCCTCGCGAGGATACGGTTGTTAGCGGGAGAGCAGGATGAGCCGGGCAAGCTGAGTGCATTGCAGAATCAG
Organism: Geobacter sp.; assembly: GCA_003499925.1. GTDB lineage: Bacteria > Desulfobacterota > Desulfuromonadia > Geobacterales > Geobacteraceae > Geomonas. The sequence goes on along the minus strand of DNRQ01000165.1, from coordinate 2,251 downwards.
CAGGAAAGAGATTGGTTAATTTGTGACGCAGTTCACAGCTTTTTATTTCCAGATGCAGTATTGTTGGCAAGAATTTCGGCTTTCGCTATTCGCTTCTGGCTTGAACCAACGCTTGATCCTTTAGCCAATAACCTCCAGAGACATATCACATTACCTCGACCAAGAGACCATGAACCTCCTACTCACCCTCAAATCCCTCTATGCCCTTAACGGCTTGATAGCGGTTCTACTCTACCTGCCGCAGATCATCAACGCCTGGAAGGACAGAAACCACGCCCTTTCCCTGTCGCTCCTCACTTTCGGCGGCTGGAGCATCGGATCCCTGGTATCGACCCTGTACGCCTGGTTCTTCGTTAAAGACAAGATGTTTGCCGCGATTAGCCTTGGAAACATGGCAGGTTCCGGGACCATCTTCCTGATCGTTGTCTGCAGCCGGCTGACCTCCCGCAGAAACACACCCCGCTTGATAAACTAAAAAAGCTATCCCGCCATCCGGCGCAGCAGTAGCAGAGCGCACCATTTGCGGTCATCGGTGAAGAGCCCCTCAATGGCAAGGCCGAACTGCTCCAGGTACGGGACGAACTGCTCCAGGCGGAACTTCCTGCTGATCTCGATCTGCACCATCTCGCCTCTGCCGACGGTAAGATGCCTGCCAAGCGGAGCCAGGAAGAAGGTCTGCTGACGGGTGAAGCGAGCGAAGATGTCGATCTGCTCGTTGACCGCGTCGTAGCGCGCCACATGTTCGATAGCGTCGGTATCGATGGCGCAACCGAGTTCGCGGTTCATCCGGGCGAAGAGATTGCGGGTGAAGCTTGCCGTCACCCCAGCCGCGTCGTTGTAGGCCGCCTCCAGTTGCGAGCGTTCTTTCACCAGATCGACGCCGACCAGGAAGTAGTCGTCGGGGGTCATGGAGGCCGCCATGGAGGCCAGGAAGCGCGACATCTCTGCGGGCGCCAGATTGCCGATGGTGCTTCCCAGCAACATGACCAGCGCGGGGGAGACCTGCGCAATGAGGGGGAAAACCTCCTGGTACTCGTAGTTCATGCCGATCACCTTGACACCGGGATGGGTAGCGCGGATGGTGCTGCAGGCCCAGGCCAGGGCGCTTTCGCTGACATCGACCGGGATATAGCAGACCCTCTCGGCACGGGCAAGCCAGGCGCGCAGCAGGTAATCGGTTTTCTCGGAGTTGCCGGAGCCAAGCTCCACCAGGGTCACCGCTCCGGTAAGCTCCCGGATCCGTGCGGCATTGGCGGCGAGAATGGAGCTTTCCGTGCGGGTGAGGTAGTATTCCGGCTGCTGCGTGATCTGCTCGAAGAGCGCGCTGCCGTCCGAGTCGTAGAGAAAGCGGCACTCCAGACGGCGCGGAGTGGCCTCGAGCCCGGAAGCGGTACAGCGCGCGAAATCCTGCACCTGGTCGGGACGGGGCCGCCCGTGGAGGATCACCGAGCCGCCGCCTGCCATGGCGTCACGGAAACTCCGGCAGATGATCTGCGGTTCTGGCGAGGCAAACGATGCATCCATTGGCTCCTCCTTTGATGGATGATGCCCGATGATTATAATTGACGAAACGTTAGCGTCAATTCATAAGAGGAAATCGCACCTCCCTCTTTGCAATCGTACCGGCAAACAGTAGAGTTGGGAGGGAAAAGAGCGCCATCGGAGGAGGGAGCGGCATGAAAGCGGACAAGGTCATGAGATCGGAACTCCTGGCGCTGCTTCAGGGCGGCAACGCACACATGAGCTTTGACGAGGTGCTGGCCGACTTCCCGCAGCAATTCATCAACGACAGGCCGCCCAACACCCCGTACTCGTTCTGGCATTTCGTGGAGCACCTGCGCATCACCCAGTGGGACATACTGGGGTTCATCAGGAATCCGGGTCACGTGTCGCCCGACTATCCCGCAGGCTATCGGCCTGCCCCGGCGCAAAGGACCGACCAGGCGGGCTGGCAGAAGAGCTGCGACGGCTTCAGGGCCGATCTGGAAGCGCTGCAGGATATGGTCCGGGACGAGACGCTGGACCTGCTGGTTCCCATCCCGCACGCCCGCCACTTCAACATCTTCCGTGAAATACTCCTTGCCGCCGATCACAACGCCTACCATATCGGAGAAATCGCCATCATGCGCCAGATCAGGGAGATCTGGCCCGCGGGAAACAGGTATCTCACCGGCAAGCCGGACTGACTCGATGCCGGTAGAGTTGTCACGATCCAAAAATCCCCGCCCCCTCTCCCCAACCCCACTGCCAT
>DNRQ01000021.1:58782-71436 GCA_003499925.1 Geobacter sp. | reverse complement strand
TCCTCGTTTTGGGGACCACTATACTGGGACCGGCAAGACCACCGTCGCCCTGCACCGGCTCTCCTATCTCCAGTTCGATCAGCCGGAGCTCTTCCGCCAGGAGCGCTGCCTGGTGCTGATGTTCAACAGGACTCTGCGCGACTACGTCAAGAGGACCTCGAACGAGCTTTTGGGTGCCACCCGCGTCGACACCTTCAGCGCCTGGGCGCTGACCGCCCTGAGCGCGCTCGGTGTGACGGTGAAGACATCCTTCGATGATCCCTTCGGCGCCCAGAAGAAGAACAGCATCCTGTCCGCACTCCTGGCGCGCTACGTGGCTGAGAGCAGGAAGATGGATCCCGTCGTCGATCTCTGGAGATTTTATACCCAGCCGTACCTTGTCGAGGCGCTCTTCCCGGTGACAAGGGAGCGGGAGGCGTTCGTGAACGAGGTGGGGAGAAAGATCGACACCAGGAACCGCATCATGTCCTTTTCGGATGTGAGCATCCTGCTACGGCTCTGCCAGTTGCGCCGCTCACCGGAGGCGACGGTGCCCGGAGCCTTCAACTTCTATGATCACATCGTCGTCGACGAGGCGCAGGATTTCGGCCAGCTCGAACTGGAGGCGATCCTCGCCGCCAGTTCCGCGCGCCGCAGCCTCACCGTCTGCGCCGACGAAAAGCAGAAGATCCTCAGTTTCGTCGATGCCGAAGGTTTCGCCAACTTCAAGGGGGCGCTCAATTCGCTCGGCCTGGACAAGGAGACGCTGTCGCTCTCCTACCGCTCGGCACGCGAGATCATGGAACTGGCCGCCCGGGTGAGCGGCCAGCCGGTCGACACCTCGAAGACGCATCCCGGAGTCGCTGAGTTCCACGAGGTGCGCGACTTTGCCGAAGCCTCCGGGAAACTGCGGAGCCTCATTGGCGAACTCTCCGGCGCCGCCCCGCAGGCGCTTACCGCCGTCATCTGCAAGAAGAAGGCGGACATCAGGCTCATCCATGCGGCGCTTGCCGGGGTGACCGGTCTGCACGACGAGGGGGTAATCACCTTCGAGCCCGGCGTCCTCGTCGTCAACAGTCACCAGGTGAAAGGGCTGGAGTTCACCAACGTCGTGCTCTGGGATCCGAGCGAGAGCGATTTCCGCCAGACCGAGCTGGATCGGAACCTGCTTTACGTTTCCATCACGAGGGCCTGCCGACAGATTCACATCGTCCACTGGAGGCCGCTGGCAAAGGCCTTGAGGGGGGGAGTTCCCTCCCCCCATTAGATCAAACCTGAGAGCCAGGGTAGACGAGCGGTGCAAGGGAAAGGGTGATAAGCTATTGCTATGCCTAGTGAGTCTGGGCAATTTCATTCTGTTCAAGGAGTGACAAAATGGCTCAAAGCAAGCATAGCAACCGCAGAATCGTGCTGAAGTCGCGTCCGGTCGGGGCACCTGCTCCGGACAATTTCCGTCTCGAAGAAGTACCGATACCGGTCCCCTCCGCCGGACAAGTACTGTTACGCACCATCTACCTGTCGCTGGACCCTTACATGCGGATGCGCATGAGTGACAGGCCCTCGTATGCAGCACCTACGGCGATTGGAGAGGTAATGGTCGGAGGCACCGTGTCTCGCGTCGAAATTTCCAACCATCCCGGTTTCAAGAGCGGCGACATGGTGGTAGGTTACTGTGGCTGGCAGGATTACGCACTCTCGGATGGCAGCGGTCTTATCGAACTCGGCGCCGACTTCACACACCCTTCCTACGCACTGGGGGTGCTAGGGATGCCCGGTTTCACCGCTTACATGGGGCTGCTGGATATCGGCCGACCAAATGCGGGAGAAACAGTCGTGGTCGCAGCAGCAACCGGTGCCGTAGGCTCGGTGGTCGGGCAGGTCGCCAAGCAAAGCGGATGCCGGGTGGTCGGCATCGCCGGCGGCGCGAAGAAATGCCGCTTTGCCGTCGACGAACTCGGGTTTGATGCCTGCATCGACCATCACAGTGCCGAACTGTCGCCGCAACTGGCCGCGGCCTGCCCAAAAGGAGTCGACGTGTACTTCGAAAGCGTTGGCGGCGCCGTTTTCGACGCCGTCTTGCCGCTCCTCAACACCTCCGCCAGGGTACCGGTCTGCGGACTGATCGCCCACTACAACGCCACCACTCTGCCGGAAGGGCCGGACCGACTGCCACTCCTGATGAGTACACTCCTTGCCCGGCGTATCAAGATGCAGGGCTTCATCATCTACGAAGACTACGGGCACCGCTTCGCCGAGTTCCTTGAGAACATGATGCCCCGGGTAAAGGATGGCAAAATCAAATACAGAGAGGACATAGTCGACGGCCTGGAAAACGCACCCGAGGCATTCATCGGCCTGCTGGGAGGAAAGAACTTCGGCAAACTGATCATCCGGGTGGCAAAAGTTTAATTTTCAAACCGGAGGGGTTAGGGGGACGTCCATGATTTCATGCGTTTCCCCCTCTATTCCTGCCCATGACCAAGGAAACGCACAATTTCATGGACGTCTGCCTTCCCCCCCGGGGGCGCCGCCTCCAAAATAGAGAAAGGGGTTAGCTTTAACAGCTAACCCCTTTTTCGTTGTGCCCGTACTCTCCACTGAACGAATCCGGGACCGGCAGATTTCCCGATGGTGGGCGGCTGTCAGTTCACCTTTACTCTTTCCACCCTCAGCGTCCCCGCGCGGATGATGAGTCTCCCCAACAACCTGGTGGGCAATCCGCTCCTACCGCTGAAGTCGGTATAGTACCCCCCGCTTAGTTTGACAGAGACATTCCGGTTCACGGTAAGGCTCTCCAGGAAGTCGCCGTCGCGTGTCATGATCAGCGCGCCATTGGTTGCCGCGAGGTAGGCTGCCGCCAGTGAGTTATACCCGATGCTGCCGATCCGTACCGGGTATGCCACGGTAAAGGCCGCCGACACCCCCCTGTCGGAGGTCATGGCGAGGACGCAGTCGCCCGTGCCGGTGCATGCCCCCCCCCAACCGGCCAGGACCGTGCCGGTGCCGCTGGTCGCCTGGAGCGTGACCTCCGTGCCGTAGGGGAAGACCGCGCTGCATGCCGAACTGACGCAGGCGATCCCGGGGGGGTCGCTGTGCACCGAACCGATGCCGTTGCCGGTAATGGTGACGGTGAGTGTGGCTACCTGCGGACCCAGATTGACCAGCGTCGGTACCGGCAGCCACCCCGGGTTGGTCCCCAGCTGCCCGGAGCTGTTATCCCCCCATGCCCAGACCGTCCCGTCCGTCTTCACGGCCACGGCGTGATATGCTCCGGCTCCGACGTCGATCACGCTGGAGAGTTGCAGTGCCTGCCACGGGTAGGCGCTGGAGGTGGTGCTGCCGATCCCCAGCTGGCCGTGGTCATTATTCCCCCAGGACCAGACCGTGCCGTCGTCCTTCAAGGCCAAGCTGAAATGAGAACCCGCCGCGATATCCGTCACCGTTCCCCAAAGAGCCCCTACCTTCACCGGAGCCACCCTCTCGGTCGTGGTCCCGTCACCGAGTTCTCCGGAGCCGTTGCTGCCCCATCCCTCCACGCCTACGCTATCCAACACCAGGCTGTGAATGGCGCCCGCAGCGATGCGGGTCGCGATGCCGAACTCCGCTACCTGCACCAGGCTCCTGCTGGAGGTGTCGCCGTAGAAATGAGCCCCCCAGACCCAGACGGTTCCGTCATTTTTCAGCGCCATGCCATGGTGATTCCCTGCCGAGACGGCAACCACCCCGGAAAGCCCGGGTAGCTGCAGTGGCGTAGCGCTTTGGGCGACATCCGTGCGCCCCAGTTCGCCATCATCGTTGTTGCCCCAGGCCCAGACCGTCCCGTCGTTTCTGACCGCCAAGGCGAAGTCGCTGCCGGCCGCAACGGCGGTCATACCGCTTAACCCCGGAACCTGCAGGGGAGTCGTACTGCCGGTGCTGCTGCCGTTTCCCAACTGCCCATAGTTATTGTTCCCCCAGGACCAGACCGTGCCGTTTCCCTTGAGCGCCAGGCTGAAGGCGCCCCCCGCTGAAACCCGGGCCATTCCGGATAGCCCCACCGCCTGCACCGGGGCAATGCTGTGAATCGTGCTGCCGTTACCCAACATGCCATAGGAGTTGGCGCCCCAGCCCCACACCGTGCCGTCGTTGTTCAGGGCCAGCGTGTGGAAACTGGAGGTCGAGACTGCGGAAACCATGTCGAGTCCCGGCACTTGCGCAGCCACCAGTCGGTAGCTTGGAGCACCGCTCCCGAGTTCCCCGTCCCCGTTTTCGCCCCAGGCAGCGATAGAGCCGTCCTTTGCCAGTGCCAGGATGAAACCATTGCCCGAAGCGACGGCGGTTATTCCGGAAACAGCAGCTGCCCGCTCCGGCGCGACGTTATCCTGATCAGGATAGCCGTTCACCAGCACTTTGTACCCCCAGAACCAGACAGTCCCGTCCTCCATCAGGGCAACGGTATGGTACATAGCCGGTTCGAGGGCGGCAACCGGGCCGGGAAGCCCGACCGCCGGGACGGGGGTCGTCCAATCGGTCCGGGTTCCGTTACCCAACTGGCCGACGTCATTGGCCCCCCAAGCCCAGACGCTGCCGTCATTTTTGAGCGCCATGGTCTGGTTTTCCGCCGCGGCAACCGCGGTTACTCCGGAAAGGCCCGACACCATTACCGGGGTCTTTCTGCGGGTAATGGTGTCGATACCGAGTTGCCCGCGGGTATTCCCCCCCCAGCACCATACGCTGCCGTCATTTTTCAATGCCACCGTGTGATCCCGCCCGCCCGAAACGTCGGTTACCCCCGTCAGACCGGAGACCTGAACAGGAAGGGTGGCCTGGCCTGTGGTGCCGTTACCGAGCTGGCCTTGGCCGTTGCTCCCCCAGGTCCAGACAGTTCCATCGCTTTTCACCGCCATAGTATGCATCAACCCCGCGCCTATGGAGACCACCCCCGTCAGCCCCGACACCTGCGCCGGGGTAGCGCTTCCGACATCGGTGCCGTTACCCAACTGACCCGCGACATTTTCCCCCCAGGTCCAGACGGTCCCGTCGCCTTTCAAAGCGACAGTGAAGCTCTCTCCTGCCTTAACCGAGATCACCCCCGTCAGACCCGGTACCCGGGCGGGGGTCGCGCTGCTGTTCGTGGTACCGTTGCCCAATTGACCCCATCGGTTATAGCCCCAGGTCCATACAGTCCCGTCGTTGTGCAGCGCCACGCCATGGAAAGCACCCGCGGCCAGTTTACAGGGAGCAGCCAGGGCAGGTGTCGCTAATGCTATCAGGAGCAGGGCGGACAGAACCAGCGAACCCCATCCCTTGATCCGCTTCATTGCGGTCGCATGCCAGCCGTTCCCAGCACCCTTCACCTCAGAAAAGGTCGCGCGATCGGACTCTTTCATATCTTCCTCCGTTTGACTGGTAAGCAGGGTGAACCGATTTGGCGCACCGCAGGTTAAACTTTTCCAACTATACTCACTAAGGGAAGAGATTCAAGCAAGGCAGGAAATCATGCATCGTGCATGCGCGGCGCAACCTGACGGCACGCGTCACGCCATCCCCACCCCGCCCTTCCCCTTAATGCCCCCACCCAGCGCGAAGAAACCCAGCGCAAACGCATCTGTCAACTGTAAGGCAACGATTGACGACCGGGTACGCTGTGAATTTCAACAAGCGCCACAAAAGGTCGGGGCACCTGTTTCAGAACAGCTATAAAAGCATCGTGGTTGAAGAAGATCCATATTTTATGGAACTTGTGCGATACAGCACTGGATTTCAGGGGTGTCGGGTGTTCTCCTCTCCAACCAAAAAATATTTGCCCAAATATGACTTCTAAGGTATATATCTTTATGGCATGGGACATTGAATACACCGATGAATTTGGAGCAGGAAGGAGGAAGTTAGACATGGCAAAACCGTATAACACGCTGCGCGCAAAAATGGCGCCGGAGGCCCGCGCCAAGGCAGAGGAACAGACCCGCCAACTCATGAAAGAGATGCCGCTACAGGAATTACGCCAGGCCAGGAAAATGAGCCAGGAACAAATGGCCCGAACCCTCCACACTAACCAGTCAAATGTGTCCCGGATCGAAAAACGGACCGACATGTATATATCCACACTGCGCAGCGTCATCAAGGCCATGGGGGGGGACCTGGAGGTTGTGGCCCGCTTTCCGGACGGCAGTGTACGCATCAACCAGTTTGAGGAGATTGAAGAGGCGATCAAGGCCTGATCGATTCAGTAACACCGAATAGCGCGCTCAGATTGGGACCAGGAACCCCGACCTCTTCGGCAACCTGGCTTTTCAGGATGCGGAATCGGTACTTCGGCACCCAGACTATATGATATTGACAGTGCCATATGACATGCGATAGCCTCTTAAATCGGCTCATCTGTTACTCCTTTTTCTGAATTGTGGGGACAACTCAGTTTAAGGTTTAGCAGATGGGCCCTTTCAGGCAAAGCCATTTGACTCTGACCACGCCCAGAGGACGTGGGTTTTTAAGGCGTACTAAAAATCAACTATCCCGCCGCAAGCAACGTGGTATGGCGGCAGTATAGGATATTGTCGCATCGCTTTCCGACAAAGCAAAAGCATGAGACACGCCCCAAGGGGCTGGGAATTGACCCGAAGGGATTCAATGAAAGTCACCCTTGCACACTGCCTAACCCACCCGAAATCCCAAGTTCGAATGCCCGGGGTCGGGGTTGCCTGGGACTTGCCCCCGGGCCCGATGACCCCCAGTCCCGTTGGTTTATAGTCCCCTCTCGTTGATTGATGGGTGGGCTCCTCTCTTCCCGTGTCCTCCCCTGCTCTCCCCTGCTCTCCCCTGCTCTCCCCTGCTCCCATCGCCCCGCCCCTATTGCCTCCGTCCTTTCCAAACGGCGTTTATCAACCTTAGCCTCATTTTTTGCTGCCAATCAACTTGATTACAATTTTATAAGCATATTTCACTACATCTTTTTTTTACCGCGCCGATGATACCTCTACATCAGCAGATCGATACTTCTAAATACATTATCTGCTGTGTTTATTAAGGATTCAACAACAAGGTATGCCCAAAAAAGTATACAAAATGTTTTTAACAAATGGGAGGTAACTGCATATGGCCGGTAAGATCAAGATGATGATCGACTCGATTATCGAACAAAGAGCAAAGGACAATGCGATGTTGCAGGGCGTCATCAGGACTAAACTGATGCTCAAAGGTATCGATCCGAAGAAGTACACGCTACAGTCCGACGATGACCCTGCAATAATCAGCAAACTCGAAACACTGGTGAAGGACCTCAAATAAAATTCAAGGAGAAAGCACTATGAATATAGTATCTGCGTTTTCGAGTAAGGAATCAGTCGACCTGGTGGTCCAGGATCTGCAGGAACAGTTCAAGGATCTGGACGTTAAAATGGTGATCTACTACGCGTCTTCTCTTCATGCGCCCGAGACGATCAGCCAGAAGATGCAGCAAGCCTTTCCCGCAGCTACCGTCTTCGGCTGCTCCACCGCGGGTGAGATCGCCAGCGGCAAGATGCTGAAGAATTCGGTTACCGCCATGGCGTTCAACGCCCGGGCGATCAGCGAGGTCGAGGTCGCCGTTGTGGAAAACGTGCAGGACGACTCGGGGGTCGAGCAGGCGTTCGCCTCCTTCGAAAAGCGCTTCGGGGTACCGATGCTCGACCTCAACCCGAGAAGGTTCGTCGGCATCATCCTGGTGGACGGGCTTTGCGGCGCGGAGGAAAAACTGATCGACAAGATCGGCGACCTGACCGACGTCACCTTCATCGGCGGTTCGGCAGGCGACGATCTGAAATTTGCCGCCACCCATGTCTACGCCAACGGCAAGAGCTATTCCAATGCGGCGGTGCTTGCTCTGCTGAAACCTGCCACAGAATTCTCCTTCATCAAGACCCAAAGCTTCAGCACACTGTGCAAAAAACTCGTGGTCACCAAGGCCGACGAAGCCAAAAGGGAGGTCATCGAGTTCGACAACCGGCCCGCGGCTGAGGCCTATGCCGATGCACTCGGGATTCCGGTCGAAGAGGCCGCAGGGAGGTTCATGCATAACCCGGTCGGTCTGGTCATCGAAGGCGAACCGTACGTACGCAGCCCGCAGCAGATAAAAGAGAGCAGCATGCTCTTTTACTGCGGCGTGGTGGAGGGGATGGAACTGTCGATCCTCGAGTCGACCGACATCATAGAGGACACCAGGAAGGCGCTGGAGGAAGCCAAGGCGAAACTGGGGACCATTTCCGGCCTGATCAACTTCAACTGCATCCTGCGTACGCTGGAACTCGAGCAGAAGCAGGCGACCGAGGAGTACGGCGCACTGTTCGCCGGCTTCCCGACCACAGGCTTCAGCACCTATGGCGAACAGTACATCGGACACATCAACCAGACGGCGACGATGCTCGTGTTCAAGTAGGGGCGTTTCCCCTGACGGGCTTTCACCCTCCCCCGGCTCCTCCCATCAGCCTTCGCCCAGGCTACGGCTGACAAGTCAAGGGAGGGGGGAATTTCAACCAGCGGAAGATTGACGCTAATCGGGTCAAGTTAAGGTCAGTGCTGATTTCCCGCACGCTGGAAAACCCCCTCCCCTTCAAGGGGAGGGTTGGGGTGGGGATGGGGCAGTTCCGGTGCCAAAAACACCCCCGTCCCCCTCCTGACCCCCCCTTGAAGGGGGAGGGAGCTGAACGGCGGGCGCTAGTCAGGTAACTTGATGGCAGATGCCAGGGTGCTGACTGTATCACTCAACCGAGGCCTGCTCAAGCGGGTTTTCTCCGGGAATCAGTATACGAAATCGTGTCCCCCGCTCGGGGGAGCTCTCCACCTCGATATCGCCCCCGTGGTCCTTGACGATTCCGTAGGAGACCGAAAGGCCCAGTCCGCTGCCGTTGTCCTTGGTGGTGAAGAAGGGGGTGAAGATCTTTTCCAGATGCTCCGGGAGGATCCCTTGGCCCGTGTCGGCGATCTCGACCAGGCACCCCTTGCCGGCACCCCTGGTCGCGAGCCTCAGGGTCCCGCCGGCGGGCATGGCCTGCGCGGCATTCTGGATCAGGTTGACGAAGACCTGCCTGAGCTGGTCCTTGTCGCCCCGGATCACGGCGACATCCGCTGCGTACTCCCGCAGCACGCTGATGCCGTCCATGTTGACCTGGTGCCCGATCTGGCTCAGGATGTCGTCCAGGACCTCGTGGACCTGGAACCGCCTCTGGTTCAGCGACTTCTGCCTGGCAAAGGCGAGCAGGTTCCCGACGATCTTCGCCATCCTCTCGGTCTGGCGGCTGATGATCTCGACCTCCTCCCGGTTGGCGTGCTCGGGGGGGAGGCACATCTCCAGCACCTCGGTGTTCCCCCGTATGATGGCGAGAGGGGTGTTGATCTCGTGGGCCACCCCGGCTGCGACGATGCCGAGGTCGGCGAGCTTTTCGGCCCGCGCCAGATCGGCCTGGGTCTGCAGCAGAAGGCGGTTCTTGTCGCTTAGCTGCGCCGTGCGCTCCTGCACCTTCTCTTCCAGGCCGCGGTGCAAAAGGTTGATCTCCGCCTCCTGGCGGGTCAGGGCGCGGGTCATCTGGTTGAAGGCGTCGGCCAGATCCCCCACCTCGTCGGTCGAGGGGACCTCTATCTGCAGGTCCCGCTCGCCCAACGCCACCCGGTGGGCGAGCTTTTCCAGTTCCTTGATGGGGCGCGCCAGCAGGGTGCCGATGAAACCGGAGACGGTGACGCCGATCAGCGAGGTGACGAAGAGGACGATGTACAGGATGGAGTTGACGCTTTTCTGCATCGAGGTGTACGGCTTTTCCAGCATGCCGACGTAGAGCGAGCCGATCGCCTGGCCGCGCAGGTTCAGAATCGGCTCATAGGCGGTGAAGTACCAGTCGTTCACCACGAAGGCCCGCCCCACCCATTTCTTCTTTTCCAGGAGCACCCGGTTGTAGACCTCCTCGGAAAGACGGGTGCCGATGGCCCGGGCGCCGCTTGAGGTCAGCACGTTGGTGGCGATGCGGGTGTCGCCGAGAAAGAGCGTGGCGTTGCCGCAGTCGATATCCTTGAACTTGACCCCCTCGTAGACGATTTCCTTGATCTTGTCCACCAGGGCGTTGTCGTTGTTCAAGAGGACCGCGCCGTAGAGGGCGCCGATGATGCGTCCCTCCGCATCGCGCACCGGCGCGGCCGAGATCATCACCATCCCCGACCGCTCGACCGAGGAGGCACGGGGGCGCGAGCGCGGCGTCGACAGGACCGGGATGGTGGCCCGTTGCGTCAGTTCCGCCCTCTCGGTCGCCAGCTGCTCGGCAGTCAGGACGGTGGTGCCGGTGACGGCGAACCCCTTCAGGGCCTGCGCCAGGAAATAGTGGTTCCCTGCCTGGGAGTCGCCCGAGACCCGCGGGTTGTGGGCGCGGTAAAGGACCCGGCCGGCCCCGTCGACGGCGGTGAGGATATCCAGGTGCTTTTTCTGCTGCAGCGAATTGAGCAGCGAGGCCATGACCGTCTTGTCGCCGGTCTCCACGGCCGTAGCGGTAAAGGGGTTTGCCGCGGTGAGTTCGACGAGCTCGCCGATGCGGTCCAGCTCGTTTCGGTACACCTCGCGGGCCGAGTTGAGGTCGGTCCTGACCTTCTCCTGGGCCTGGCTGGCGATCTTCTGGTTGATGATGTAGGTGCCGGCCAGCGAGCAGATCATGAAGGCGACAAAAAGCGGAGCCAGTGCCCCGAAGGTAAGCTTGGCCCGGATCGGGAAGCGCCGGGGCATCAGCGGGCTCCCTCCTCGTCCAGGTCGTACTCTTCGATCTTCCGGTCCAGGGTCCGTCTGGCGATGTCGAGGATCTTCGCCGCACGGCTCTTGTTGTTGCCGGCCGCCTTCAGGACATGCAGGATATGCTCGCGCTCCACGGTCTCCAGGGAAACCAGCCGTCCCGCCTGCTTGGGCTCGCTCGGCTGCGCGCTCCTCCAGACCGGCAGGGTCTCCGCGGTGATCGATTTTCCCCTGGTAAGGATCACGGCGCGCTCGATGGCGTTCTCCAGCTCCCTGATGTTCCCGGGCCAGCTGTAGGATTTCAGCAGTTGCAGCGCCTCCGGGGTGAGGTCGGTGATCTCCCTTTTGATGCGGGCCGCGTATTTCTTCAGGAAGTGCCTGGCGAGCAGTTCGATATCCTCGGTGCGCTCCCGTAGCGGAGGGAGATAGAGGGAGATCACGTTGAGGCGGAAGTAGAGGTCCTCGCGGAAACGCTTCTGGCGCACCTCCTCCTCCAGGTCCTTGTTGGTCGCGGCAAGAAAGCGGATGTCCACCGTCCTCCCCTTGGTGTCGCCAACCGGTATGAAATCCCCCTCCTGCAGCACGCGCAAGAGCTTGGCCTGGATGGCGGGGCTCATGTCGCCTACCTCGTCGAGGAAGAGGGTGCCGCGGTTGGCCGCCTCCAGAATCCCCTTCTGGTGATTGACCGCCCCGGTGAAGGCACCACGCACGTGGCCGAAGAGCTGGCTCTCCAGGAGCGTGTCCGACAGCGCCGCGCAGTTGATGGTGAGAAAGCGCTCTCCGCTGCGGGGACTGTTGCTGTGGATGAGGCTTGCCACCAGTTCCTTGCCGGTCCCCGACTCCCCCAGGATGACCACGTTCGACTGGCTTTGCGCCACGAGCAGCGCCATGTCGTGGACCTCGCCAAAGCTTCGGCTGGTAAAGATGAGCGGACTCGCAGCCCAAGGGATGCCGAGTTCGTCCTTGAGCGACGAATTCTCCTTGAGAAGCTCCTTTCGTTCCAGGACCTTTTCCAGGATGCCGAAGATCTTCTCCTTGGGGAACGGCTTGGTGACGTAGTCGTAGGCGCCAAGCTTCATAGCCTCGATGGCCGAGTTGATCGAGGCGTAGGCGGTCATGATCACCACGGGGATCTCCAGTTTCATCTTCTTGATGCGCTGCAGGATCTCGATGCCGTCCAGGTCCGGCATCTTCACGTCCAACAGCAGCAGGTCGCCGTCATCAAGGCCCCGGTTCTCGAGGCAGTTCATGAGGGAGGTGCCGGAACTGAATACCTCGAGGTCGAGTCCCTTGGCCGTCAGTATCTTGCTCAGATACCTGAGAATTTCGACCTCGTCGTCGCAAATGATCACCCTGCCGTTGTACATTTTCCGCCACCTATCGCCCGTGCGTGATATACGCAGGAGCCTCTCGTTTCCGGATCTGATTGAATTGCCCGGTATTGCTGTTTTGATATACGCTTCGTATAAAAGTAGGGCGGGCCGTGCCCGCCAAAACCAAACGTGATGGTGGGCATGGCCCACCCTACTACGTGATCGTGATCGGCCGCAGGGTGCTCGATTTTCAATGGCCGACTGGAATGCCCATTCGTAGCGAGTCCGTTGCACCGCCGGCATGGGAGTCGCAGGGCACCACATAGCAAACACGCTCTTCCGCGACGCTGCGGTTTCGGAGGGGGAAATGCTGTGGGAAAGGTCCGGGACGCGATCTCCGTCCGTGGAGGCGAGCCGAGTATACACCATAACAAAATGTTTTGCGAGTCTGCTGTTTACAGGGGATTCCCGCCCGGATGGCACCGATCTGCCGCTTGGTCTTTCCCCTCCCTTGACGGGGCTGCGCGCCGAAGCGCCAACTCTCCCCTCCCCCGGAGGGCACTGCCATTAAGTTACCTGATTGGTGCTAATCCTCCGCACACTGCGCAAACACCCCCTCTCCCTTGATGGGAGAGGGTTGGG
>DNRQ01000021.1:8555-58730 GCA_003499925.1 Geobacter sp. | reverse complement strand
GCAGGCGTCGCCTTAACTTAATGGCAGTGCCCCCCGGCCCGCCCCCGGAGGGGGAGGGGAGGGGGAATTCTGCCGGTTCTTCGCATAAGCCGCGGTCTTCCCCCCTCCCGACCTCCCCCCTCCGGGGGGAGGAGAGTTGGTAGGAGCTATGTCGAGATCGGTATTCATCCGAGTCAAGGCGCGGGCAGGCCGCGTGGGGTGCTGATCGGGATTTCCTTGGGTAGCTCTGCACCCGAAGCTGCGCGGGCGGGGGATTTGGGTGGTGTTCTATCGGGATTGGAGGCCTTGGCGAGCCGCTGCAATCGCTGCTTTCGTGTGAGTCTGCCGATGCTCGCTGATGTAGGCCTCGGGCTTCATCATGCGCTGCGTGCGCCAGAGCACCCGGGCGATGTACGGTATCTGGGCGGGGCGGACCTGGAGGATCCAGTGAATGAGCCTCTTGTCACCGGAGGTGTTCAGGATGGAGCGGCGCCAGGTTTCGGCGTAGAGTTCGAAGAATCGCTCCACCCCGAGAAGCGGCTCCCAGAGCAGGTGATGCATGTCGAAGTTGGACCACGGCTGCTCGGGAATGCGCGCAGCCATCTCTCGATAAAACTCGGTGCCGGGAAGGGGGGTGAGGATGGTGAAGCCGGCGCGCTGCAGGGCGTAGCGCTCCACGAAATCCCAGAGTTCCAGGAAATCCTCCTCGCTCCAGTCGTGGCCGATCACGAAGTTGCCGTTGATGCCATAGCGAAGCTCCCTCGCGATGCGGACCGCATCGATGCTCTCGCCGATCCGGGCATCCTTGGTGATCCCGGCCAGGGCACTGTCGCTTGCCCCCTCGAGCCCGAGGAAGATGTCGAAATCCTTGGCCAAAGGCCTCCAGGCCTCCATCAACTCCGCACTTTTGCAGATGAGGTCCGTCCTGGTCTGCACCAGGATCCAGCGCTTGAATACGCCGCGTTTCTTGAGCGCCTGCGCCAGCGCCAGGCTTCGCTCCGGGTTGTACCAGAAAAGGTCGTCCGCCACGAAGACGGCGTCGCCGGCCGAGGCGAAATCCTCGACCACGGCATCGAGGCTGCGCTCGCGGCAGGAGCGTTGATAGAGCTGCCAGACCGAGCAAAATGAGCATCGGTGCGGGCAGCCCCGGGCGGTTTCCACCAGCCAGACCGGCTTGAATAGGAGACAATGGTAGCCGTCTCGATGCCGCGAAACGAGGCGGCGGGCAGGGAGTGGGACCGTGTCGAGGCAGGGGCGCCCGGTGCCGGCGGGAGAGGAGATCCACCCCTCGGCCGAGCGCAGGCGAAGGCCCGCCACCCGCAACGGGGACTCACCCTTTTCCAGCGCCCGTACCAGAAGGGGCATGAGCTCCTCGCCGTCATCGAGGCAGACCGCGTCGATCTCGGGGGTCTCCAGCGGGTCGGGAAAGGCCGCGGCGGCATGTCCACCCACCATGATGAAGACCTCGGGGCTCGCCAGCCGCACCTGCCGGGCAAGTTCGACCACCCGGTCGTACTCCAGCGCATGCAGGCAGGAGATCCCGACCAGCCGCGGGCGGGTGCGAAGCAGCCAGGTCGCGATCCCCGGTCCGAAGCGGAGATCGGCAATGGTAACCTCGTGGCCATCGCGAAGCAGTGCGGCGCCGATGTATTCCAGCCCCAGCGGTTCGACCCGGAAGAACGGGCCCAGGCCGAACCTGTCGTTTCCCGGATGCGGGCGCAGAAGGAGAACGTTCATATCACAAGGCCTCGCCAATGGATTCTGGGATCAGGCATGATGATAGATCATAGTAGACCAATGAATAATTTCAATATATCTTTCTAATAGGAGTTGAGATTGTGGGTCGGGCTAGATTGCAGATTGCAGATTGCAGATTGCAGATTGCAGATTGCAGATTGCAGATTGCAGATTGCAGATTGCAGATTGCAGATTGCAGAAGTGCTAGTATCGTGCACGCTGTATGCCCCCTCTCCCTTGATGGGAGANNCCCCCACCCCCTCCCATCAAGGGAGGGGGAGCGAGCGAGCAGTAGGAGCTTATAGTATCCTGATTGGCGTCGATTGACGAACTTTGTCTCCAGCAAAGTGCCGCAAGCGGCGTGTGGTGCTGATCAGAAAAGGATAAAAGTAAGCGGGAAAGGAGCTGTTCATGATTTTTTTTGTTATGCTGTTGAAATGTCTTGCCTGGTTTGTCGCCTTCTGGTCCGGCATCCGAAGTGATTTGAACGGCATGTTACTCAGAGCGGCCGGAATTACCGTGTTCCTTACCGTTGCTGACAAATTCAGCGTCGCCAGCAACCTGGCTCTACCGGCAATCCTGCTGACCCTTCTGCTTTATGCGCTGATGTCTTTTATCTTGCTGCCCCTTGCCTGGAAACTCAAGAACACCGCTGTTTCCGTGATCTGCAATGTCATTGGCGTCCTGGGCGCCTTTGCCGGGGTGAATTTCACCATGGATCTACTCAGGGGATTGCTGCCGTTAATGAACAAATAGAGTTGATCTATGGTATGGTTTCCCATGCACCGGCGAACCGCCGCGTGCGTGTTTCCCTTTGAACGCAGGAGTGCTTGATGCTGAAGAAAAACAGGCTTATCGTCGTCCTCATCGCGGCCCTCGTGATCGTCACCTTTCTGTCGTCTCTGATCCATTTCTATACGGACTGGCTTTTCTTCACCGAGACCGGATTCACCTCCGTTTTTACCACCACCATGTTCGCCAGAATCGGCTCCGGGCTCTGCTTCGGAGTGCTCTTTCTCCTCTTCGCGCTGGTCAACCTGCACTTCGCCTACCATGCAGCCTTATCGTCGACGCGCATCCATCTCGAGGGGGGGAACGTCTACAGCCTGAAACGCGATGAGGTCGATCGCCTGGTGAAGCCGCTTAGCGTAGCGGTAACTCTGGTGCTTGCCGTTCTCGCCGGCAACTGGGGCGCCATGCAGTGGCAGAACGCCCTTCTCTTCATCAACAGGTTTAGCGTCGGCATGCCCGACCCGATCATGGGCCACGACATCGGCTTTTACCTCTTCAGCATGCCGCTTCTGGAGCAGCTGAACGGTTTTGCCGGTTTCGTGCTGCTGACAACCGCGCTGATGGTGGCTGTGCTCTATTACCTGCGCGGCGGCATCACCTTGACCGAGCGCGGCGCGATCATAGACCCGAAGCTCCGAAAGCACTTGGCCATCCTGGTCGGACTCTTCTCCCTGTCGGTCGCCGCAGGCTTCTATCTGGGCGGTTTGCAGCTGCTCTTTTCCGGGAGCAGCAGCTTTCATGGCGCAGGTTATACCGACGTAAACGCCCGGCTGCTGACCTACCGCCTGCTCGCCCTCCTGACTCCGATCACCGGGGCCGTCTTTGCAGCGGCGCTCTGGAAGGGGGGGTGGCGCACAACCCTGCTGGCGCCGATCCTGCTTTTCGCCGTGTACGGCATAGGCATCGTGGCCTATCCGGCCCTGCTGCAGAAGTTCAAGGTGGCACCCAACGAGCTCGACCTCGAGACCCCTTACATCGCCAACAACATCAAGTTCACCCGTTTCGGCTACGACCTCGACAAGATCGAGACCATCCCCTTCGACGTCAACCTGAGCCTGACAGCCGCGGACATCGCCAGGAACGACGCGACCATCAAGAACATCCGGCTCTGGGACACCGAGCCCCTTCTGAAGACCTACAGCCAGCTGCAGCAGATCAGGACCTACTACAAGTTCTTCGACGTCGACAACGATCGCTACATGGTGAACGGCCAGTACACGCAGGTCATGCTCTCGCCGCGCGAACTCTCCTATGCCGACCTGCCGAGCCGCAACTGGATCAACGAGCGGCTCATCTTCACCCACGGCAACGGCATCACCTTCGGCCCGGTGAGCCGGATCAGCAAGGAGGGGCTTCCCGAGTTCTTCGTCAAGGACATTCCGCCGGTAAGCCTCGCCGACATCAAGGTCACCCGGCCGGAAATCTATTACGGCGAGCTCTCCAACGAGTATGTCATCGTCGGGACCAAGGTCCCGGAATTCAGCTATCCGACCGCCTCGGGCAACATCAACACCACTTACGCGGGGAAGGGGGGCGTCCCCGTCGGCTCCGTGGCCGACAAGGCGCTCTTCGCCGCACGCTTCAGATCGGACAAGATCCTGCTCTCCTCGGACATCACCGACCAGAGCCGCATCCTGTACTACCGCAACATAGCCGAGCGGGTCAGAACGCTCGCCCCGTTCCTGCGCTTCGACGCCGATCCCTACCTGGTGGTGAACAAATCCGGCGGGCTCACCTGGATCATCGACGCCTACACGGTGTCGAACCGTCTCCCCTATTCGAAGCCGCTCAAGGGGGGGATCAACTACATGAGGAACTCGGTGAAGGTGACGGTGGACGCCTATGACGGCTCCGTCTCCTTCTACCTGATCGAGCCGGGGGACGTCATGGCCAGGGTCTATGCGCGGATCTATCCCGGGCTCTTCAAGCCGATCTCGGCCATGCCCGAGGACCTGCGCCGGCACGTGCGCTACTCGCACCAGTTCCTCCAGGTCCAGGCCTCCGTGTACGCCTCCTACCACATGACCGATCCCAAGGTCTTCTACAACAAGGAGAACCTGTGGGAGGTGCCGGCCTTGGGCGACCAGCCGATGGAGCCGTACTACACGGTCATGAGGGTTCCGGGGGAAGAGCGCGAGGAGTACATCCTGCTGCTTCCCTTCTCCCCCTCCAAGCGCGACAACCTTGCGGCCTGGCTCACGGCCCGCTGCGACGGAGCGAACTACGGAAAGGTCCAGGCCTTCACCTTTCCCCGGGACCGGCTGGTCTACGGGCCGAAGCAGATCGATGCGCGCATCAACCAGGACGCCTTCATCTCGCAGCAGCTGACGCTCTGGAGCCAGCGCGGCTCAGAGGTCATCCGGGGCAGCCTGCTGGTGATCCCGATAGAGAAATCGCTTCTCTACGTGCAGCCGCTCTATCTAGCCGCTGACAAGTCCGGGCTTCCCGAGCTGCGCCGCGTGATAGTGGCCTACGGTGACGAGGTGGTCATGGAGCAGACCCTGGAGCTTGCCCTGCAAAGGATCTTCGGAGGCAAGGCGGCACCGGCGCTAACTGCGGCTGCCGCCCCCGGTGCGGCGCCAGGGATGCCAGTGACGGCGCCCGGGGGGGCGCCGAGTGCGGCGAAGGCCGGCTCCGCCGAGCTCGCCAGGGAGGCGATGGCCATTTTCGAGCGGGCGACCAACCTGCAGCGCCAGGGGGATTGGGCAGGCTACGGCGAGGAGTTGCGCAAGCTGCAGCAGGTTTTGCAGCGGATGGCGCGCTAGCATTCAGACATTCGCCCATTCGGCCGTTCTCTGCCCCCTGCAAGGGGAGTGAGTCTTGAGACCGCCCTGTAACTGGGGAGTCGTCATCGGCAGAGCAGCGCTTTTGAGAAGGTCGCGGCAATATGATTCGGAGCCAATAGTCCCCTCCCCCGGAGGGGGAGGGCTAGGGAGGGGGAACTGGCCAGTTCTTCGCAAGAAGCCGCAGCTTCCCCCCTCCCGACCTCCCCCCTCCGGGGGGAGGAGTGTTTGTCGGAGCTGCGCAAAGCCGGTACTTTCAGTCCTTTCTCCGAGCAATGCGCCGCCAGAGCGGGCTGATGCTAATCACGAGCAAGAGCCTTAGTTGTACCCTCGGCACACCACATCGGAGAATCTCTCATGGATACCGCTCCTTCCGATGCTCCCAAAGCCTGGCACACCCTGACCGCCGACGCGGTCTGCTCCCACCTGGATACCACTGCTGAAGGTCTGTCCCAAGCGACAGCCTCGGACCGGCTCGCCTCGTATGGCCCCAACGAGCTGCAGGCCGTGCAGCGGACCTCTCCCTGGACCGTTTTCCTCGAGCAGTTCAAAAACGTCCTCATCATCATCCTGCTGGTTGCCGCCGCGGTATCCGGCTTCCTCGGCCACGGCGTCGAGGCTGTCGCCATCGCCGTCATCGTGCTGTTCGCGGCACTCCTTGGCTTTGTCCAGGAGTACCGGGCCGAGCGCGCCATGGAGGCGTTGCGCCTGATGGCCGCCCCGGAGGCGGCCGTGCTCAGGGACGGCGCCGAAATGAGCCTTCCGGCGCGCGACCTGGTGCCGGGCGACGTCGTTTTGCTGCGGACGGGGGACCGGGTGCCCGCCGACCTGAGGCTCGTCGAGGCGGTCAACCTGCAGGTCGAGGAGGCTGCGCTCACCGGGGAATCGCTCGCCGTGGAGAAGGGCGCGGCACCCCTTGAGGAGCAGGATCTGGCCCTGGGCGACCGCAGGAACATGGCCTTCGCCGGTACCGCCGCCACCTACGGCCGGGGCAGGGGAGTGGTCGTTGCGACCGGCATGGAGACCGAGTTCGGCAAGATCGCCCGGATGCTCTCGGGGATTGAGACCGGCAGGACGCCGCTGCAGGAGAACCTGGACCGGGTCGGCCGTCTGCTGGCACGGGCCGCATTGATCGGTGTGGCGGTGATCGTCGCCCTGGGACTCATGAGGGGAGAGCCTTTTGTCGAAATGCTCATCTTCGGCATCGCGCTCGCTGTCGCCGTCGTCCCCGAAGCGCTCCCCGCCGTGGTCACCATATCGCTCGCCCTGGGGGTGCAGCGCATGGTCAAGCGCCATGCCCTGATGCGCCGCCTGGCCGCGGTGGAAACCCTCGGCAGCACCACGGTGATCTGTTCCGACAAGACCGGCACCCTCACCAGGGACCAGATGACGGTGCGCAGCTGCTTCGTCTCGGGGGAGCTCTTCGAGGTCACCGGCGCGGGGTATGTGCCGGAGGGGGAATTCCTGCTGCAGGGTGCGGCTGTGGCGCCTTCCGGCCCTTTGACCCTGCTGCTGCAGGCTGCCGCCCTCGCCAGCGATGCGCACATCGTCCAGGACCAGGCCGAGGGGCGCTGGAGGGTGAAGGGGGATGCCACCGAGGGGGCCTTCGTTGTTGCCGCGGCAAAGGCCGGGCTCAACAAGGAGGATCTCGACGCGCGCTTCCCCCGTCTGGACGAAATCCCCTTCACCTCCGAAACCAAGCGGATGACCACCCTGCATCGTGACGGGGAGGCGGTGGTCGCCTACGCCAAGGGCGCCCCGGAAATCATACTGGAATCATGCGTGAACCTGATCGCCAGGGAGGGAGAAGTAGCTCTCGACGCAGCCGGCAGGGAGCGGATCATGGTTGCCTCGCGCCGGATGGCGGAGCATGCGCTCCGGGTGCTCGCGGTTTCCTGCAAAAGGGGGGCGACCCGGGAAGACGCCGAACGGCAGATGACCTTCCTGGGGCTGGTGGGGATGATCGACCCGCCGCGCCCCGAGGCGCAGGCCGCGATCCGGAGCTGCGGCGAGGCCGGCATCAGGCCGATCATGATCACAGGCGACCACCCGCTGACCGCCCGGGCTGTGGCCCGCGAACTCGGGCTTCTCACCGGCGGTCGCTCCGTCACCGGGTCCGAACTGGAGGCGATGGAAGAGGCGCGGTTCGAAAACGAGGTGGAATCGATCCAGGTATACGCGCGGGTTTCGCCGGCCCACAAGCTGCGGGTCGTTACCGCCTTGCAGAAAAAGGGACATGTCGTGGCCATGACCGGTGACGGAGTGAACGATGCCCCGGCGCTCAAAAAAGCCGATATCGGCATCGCCATGGGGATCACCGGCACCGCTGTCAGCAAGGAGGCTGCCGCCATGACCCTCACCGACGACAACTTCGCGTCCATCGTGGCGGCCGTGGAAGAGGGGCGCGGCATCTTCGACAACATCAAGAAGTACCTGATGTATCTGCTATCCTCAAATGTCGGCGAGATTGGGCTCATGGCCGGGGCACTGCTGCTGGGACTCCCCTTGCCGCTTAGCGCCGTGCAGATCCTCTACGTGAACCTCGCCACCGACGGCCTTCCCGCGCTGGCCCTGGCTGTCGATCCGCCGGATCCCGACATCATGCGCCGCCCGCCGCGTGACGCGTCCCGGGGCATTTTCACCCGCCCGGTCGTGACGCTCATGATGGTGGGCGGGGTCTGGTCGGCGCTGGTAAATCTCTCCCTGTTCGCCTGGGCGCGCGCCTCGGGGCGCAGCGACCAGGAGGCCATGATGATGACCTTCGTCTCGCTCGTGCTGATCCAGTTCTTCAAGGCGTACAACTTCCGCTCGGACCGCCATTCCGTGTGCCGGCGCCCCTTCGCCAACAGGTGGCTGAACCTCGCCATCCTTTGGGAGGTGATCATGCTGCTCGTGATCGTCTATCTCCCCGTCCTGCAGAAGCCGTTTGGAACCTTCCACCTGCCGCCTGATGATTGGGCGGTCATCGTCGTTGCGGCGTTCACGGTATTCCCGGTTCTGGAGCTGGCCAAGTGGCTGGCGCGCCGCGGGCTGTTCGGGAAGATGGACTGAAAACAGTGAGTAGTACGGAGTAAGTAAACAGCGAGACCAACGCATGGAACCTGACGGCTTGAAGGACTTCGAGATACTGATCGGACTCGCCCTGGTTGCGGTGTTGCTGCTGCAGAGGTTCAAACTCCCCTCCATTATCGGCTTTCTCGCCACCGGTGTGGTGGTGGGACCCTATGCCCTGGGCCTCATCAAGAACACCCGCCTGGTGGAGCAGATGGCCGAGTACGGAGTGGTGCTGCTACTTTTCACCATCGGCATCGAATTTTCCCTGAAGGAGCTGGTACGGATCCGGCACATGGTGCTCCTGGGAGGAGGACTGCAGCTCTTCCTGACCATCATGGTAGTGGCCGCCATCGGGATGCTTTTCGACTTTTCACTCTCGCAGTCGGTATTCTACGGTTTCCTGGTGGCACTCTCCAGCACGGCGATCCTCATGAAGCTACTGGTGGACGCCGGCGAGATGGATACGCCGCAGGGCAAGACGGCGCTTGGTATTCTGATCTTCCAGGACCTCTGCGTCGTGCCGCTCATGCTCTTCACCCCCTTTCTGGCCGGAGGGGGGAACGGGCTGCGGGACATAGCGCTGGTTTCGGTCAAGGCCGCGGCCGTCATCCTCGCCGCCCATTTCGGTTCCAGGTTCCTGGTGCCCTGGATTTTCGAGCAGGTGGTGAAAAGCAGAAGCCGCGAACTCTTCATACTGACCATCATCTTCATCGGCATGGGGACGGCGTGGCTCACCTCCCAGGCCGGCCTGTCGCTGGCGCTGGGCGCTTTCATCGCAGGTCTTGCCATCTCCGAATCGGAGTACAGCCACCAGGCGTTGAGCGATATCATGCCCTTTCGCGAGGCGCTGTTGAGTCTCTTTTTCATCTCGGTCGGCATGCTCCTGAAGCCGTCCATCCTGATGAAATACCCCCTGTTGCTCGCTTCGCTGGTGATAGCGATCATCCTGATCAAGGCGTTGCTCACCTCGGCCGTGGGGGTCGCGTTGGGACTTCCCCTGCGCATTGCCGTGCTGGCCGGGCTGTCGCTGGCACAGGTCGGCGAGTTCTCCTTCGTCCTTTCCAGGGCCGGTCTGTCCCACGGTCTGCTCACCGGGGAAACCTACCAGCTCTTCCTCGCTGCATCCATTGCCACCATGGGATTGACCCCCCTCTGCATGAGGATATCCGGTCCGGTGGCGGAGTTCGTCACCGGCGTCCTGCCCAATGCCTGGACCCGAGGGAGGAAGGTCTTCGCCGAAGCTGGCGAGAGCGTGACCCTTTCGGACCACGTGATCATCGTCGGCTTCGGCGTGAACGGCAGGAACTTGGCGAAGGTGCTCAAGGCCCTGAACATCCCGCGCATCGTCATCGAAACCAACCCGTTCACCGTCAGGGGGGAGAAGGGTACCGGTGAGCAGATCATCTTTGGAGATGCCTCCAAGCCGGAACTCCTCTCGCACGCCCGCATCGAGGAGGCCCGCATCATAGTGGTCGCCATCTCCGATGCAGCAGCAAGCAGGCGCATTGCCGCCCTGGCCCGGCAGATGAACCCGTCGATCCACGTGATCGTGCGCACCAGGTACCTCCTGGAGATGGAGCCGCTCTTCAAGCTCGGGGTGAACGAGGTGATACCGGAAGAATTCGAGACCTCCGTGGAGATCCTTTCCAGGGTGCTGAAGAGGTTTCTGGTGCCCCAGGACGTCATCGAAGGCTGTATCGCCGATGTGAGACGGGACGGCTACGAGATGCTGCGCACCGTGAGCAGGCGGCACAGCCATGCCGTGGGAATCGCCGGCTTTCTTTCCGGGGCCGAGATCGGAAGCTTCAGGGTGCATAAGGATTCCGCAGTCAAGGGGGAGACCTTGAGGGGAGGGATGCTGAGGGCGAGATCCGGGGCGACCGCCGTCGCCATCAAGAGAGGGGAGGAGATCACTCCCAATCCCGACCCGGTATGGCAGTTGCGGGAGGACGATATCGTGCTGCTGCTGGGGACCCCGGAACAACTGAGGGCCGCAGCGAAGCTGTTTGAGCCCGGCAAGGGTAGTGCCGAAGCTGTAGCCGGCCGATCCCCCAAGGGGCAGGGTTGAGGAGGGGGCTCCCGCAGGCAGGGGGAACTCATGCCGCATTACTATTAAATAAAATCTGATTAGCGCCGATAGATGTTAATTGACCCCACCTCCTCCCGGCTTCATGGGAGAGCCATCCCCCCAGCCGAGGATCTGGAGCTTAGAAATTCTTATGGTTTTGAAATGGAACAAAGTAGGTACAATGGAAAACTTATACCCAGCCGGTGCCATAACCGGTAAAAGGAGCAGCTGATAATGCAGAGGAAATCCGAAAAGAACATATACTGCCCCGGAGTCGCCGATCTCCCTCCTCTGTCGATGGAGCCCCCCGACCTGATCCGGGATTTCATACACCATTACTCCCATCACCTGGGGCGCGACAAGTACTGCCGGTCGCTGCGCTACCATTATCAGGCGCTGGCGTTCACGGTCCGCGAGCGGCTCCTGGAGCGCTGGAACAATACCCGCTACGCCTACATTGACGCCAACTGCAAGACCGGCTACTACCTCTCCCTGGAGTTCCTCATGGGACGGGCGCTGGGCAACGCCATGCTGAACCTCGGCATGACCGATGCCGCAACGCAGGCGATGCAGCAGATCGGCGCCACGCTGGAGGAGCTGACCGAGGAGGAGATCGATGCCGGGCTGGGCAACGGCGGCCTCGGGCGCCTGGCCGCCTGCTTCCTCGACAGCTGCGCCTCGCTGCAGTTGCCTGTCATGGGATACGGCATCCGCTACGAGTACGGCATGTTCCGTCAGCGCATCGAGGACGGCCGCCAGGTGGAGGAACCGGATCACTGGCTGCGCGACGGCAATCCCTGGGAGCTGGAGCGCCCGGAATACACCCAGTTGATCCGCTTCGGCGGGCGTTGCGAGCAGTATCGCAGCGCCGAGGGTGGGGTGACATTTCGCTGGGTCGACACCCATGACGTCATGGCCGTTCCCTACGACTTCCCGATTCCCGGTTACCGAAACGGCACCGTCAATACGCTCAGGCTCTGGAAGGCTGCCGCCACCGATGTCTTCGACCTGGACGAATTCAATGCGGGAAGCTATACCGAGTCGGTCGCCATGAAGAACGCGGCGGAAAACATCACCATGGTGCTCTACCCAAACGACGCCAGCGAAAACGGCAAGGAGCTCCGACTGCGCCAGCAGTATTTCCTCGCCTCGGCGAGTCTGCAGGACGTCATCGCCCGCTGGATCTCGCGCTATGGAAGGGACTTCAAAAACTTTGCCGAGAAGAACTGCTTCCAGTTGAACGACACGCACCCAAGCTGCGCGGTGCCGGAACTCATGCGCCTTCTCATGGACCAGCACGGGTTGGGGTGGGAGCAGGCCTGGGGGATCACCAGCCGCACCATGGCCTACACCAACCACACGCTGCTTCCCGAGGCCCTGGAGCGCTGGTCGCTGACGCTGTTCCGTCAGCTCCTGCCGCGCACCCTGGAGATCATCCTGGAGATCAACGCGCGTTTCCTCTCGGAGGTCTCCAGCCGCTGGCCCGGCGACAGCGAGCGCCTGCGCAACATGTCGATCGTTGAGGAGGGGGAGACGCCGCAGGTGCGCATGGCCTATCTCGCCATCGTCGGGAGCTTCTCGGTAAACGGGGTCGCCGCGCTGCACTCGCAGCTCCTGGTCAACGGGCTGTTCCGCGACTTCTACGAACTCTGGCCTGAGAAGTTCAACAACAAGACCAACGGCGTCACTCCGCGCCGCTGGCTGGGCTGGTGCAATCCCGGACTGGTGAGCCTGATCGCCGAGAAGATCGGGAACGGCTTCGTGGCGGATCTGGGCCAAATCAAGGAGATTGCCCGCTTCGCCGACGACCCCGAGTTCCGCAGCCGGTGGCATGCGGTGAAGCAGGGCAACAAGGAGCGCCTGGCCGCCCTGGTCCAGGAGCAGTGCGGGGTCGCCTTCAACACGGCCGGTCTCTTCGACGTGCAAGTGAAACGGATCCATGAATACAAACGCCAGCTTTTGAACATACTGCACGTGATCCACCTCTACGACAGGGCCAAGCGGGGGGACACGGCCGACTGGACCGACCGCTGCGTGCTGATTGGCGGCAAGGCTGCCCCCGGCTACTTCATGGCGAAATTGATCATCAAGCTGATCTGCAACGTCTCCAAGGTGGTGAACGACGACGCCGAGGTGGGGGACCGGCTCAAGGTCGCCTTCCTCCCCAACTACCGGGTGACCGCCATGGAGGTGATCTGCCCTGGGACCGACCTTTCCGAGCAGATCTCCACCGCCGGCAAGGAGGCCTCCGGCACCGGAAACATGAAATTCATGATGAACGGCGCCATCACCATCGGCACCCTGGACGGTGCCAACATCGAGATACGCGAGGAGGTCGGGGACGAAAACTTCTTCGTCTTCGGGCTCACGGCGGACGAGGTGGAGGCGGAGCGCCACCGTTATAACCCGGCCGGCATCATAGCATCCGACCCGGATCTCGATCGGGTCATGCAGCTTTTGAGGAGCGGCCACTTCAGCATGTTCGAAACCGGAATCTTCGATCCCATCATCGCCGCCATCACCAACCCTCACGACCCCTGGATGGTGGCTGCCGATTTCCGCACTTTCATTAATGCCCAAAGGCGCGTGGCCGAGGCATATCGCGACCGTGACAGCTGGACGCGGATGAGCATCATCAACAGCGCGAAAAGCGGCAAGTTCTCGACCGACCGGACCATCACCGAGTACAACAACGGCATCTGGAAACTGCAACAGGTTCCGGTATAACCAGGGGTGTCCGGTCACATGGTCCGGTCGCATTTCTGCAGGCGGCGCATTTCCCCCCTCTCCCTAACCCTCTCCCACCAGGGGAGAGGGGACTATAAGCTAACCCTCTCCCACCAGGGGAGGATGTAGGGTGGGCCGTGCCCACCACACCCGCATCCTGATGGTGGGCACGGCCCACCCTACATGAGCCACGTAACCACCGCTTAACTTAACCTGACTAGCGCTGATCTTCCGNNCAGGTAACTTAATGGCAGTGGGGCAGGGGGGGGAGGGTGAGACTCATGCGAGCTTTACACCCTCTCCCGCTCTCCCCATCAGCCTTCGCCAAGGCTGCGGCCGACAAGTCAAGGGGAGGGCACTCGTGCCCTGTTCACGCAGATATGAAGCTTCTCCTTAATTCTACTTTGTCAGATTTACCCCTTAACCTCCCTCACCCCAGCCCTCTCCCGGAGGGAGAGGGCGAGTTTATTCTAGATGAAAGAAAGGGGGTATTGAACTTCCGAAACTGGCCCAGAAATCCGAGAACCCCTCGCCCTCCGGGAGAGGGGCAGGGGTGAGGGAGGTGCCACGAGGTAATGTGACAAAGTAGAATTAAAGATTCGCCTCGCTTTGCCGATACGTTTCATGGTGTAGCAAAAGCAGATCCGCGTAGGGAGCGGCATTCCTGCCGCGATCATCGCGCGGTGACCTCAGCCCCTACCGGGTTTCGCTGAAATCATATCGGCAAGCAGCAGGAGGAATCGATGTCTACAGCCATGGTACCGTCAAAAAAAGGTGAATCGCAGCATGAATTGATCCAGTTGGTCAGCTTCAACCTGGGAGCTGAGGAGTATGCGGTCGAGGTGCTCAAGGTGCGCGAAATCATCCGTATGACCTCGATCACCCATATCCCGAATACGCCGCCAAGCGTGGAGGGGATCATCAATC
The DNA here is from genome assembly GCA_003499925.1 of Geobacter sp. Classification (GTDB taxonomy): domain Bacteria; phylum Desulfobacterota; class Desulfuromonadia; order Geobacterales; family Geobacteraceae; genus Geomonas. Next base: position 44,663 of record DNRQ01000021.1, on the reverse strand, counting down.
TGCGCGGCAAGGTGATTCCGATCGTCTCGCTCAGGAACAGGTTCAGCATGCCCGGTTCCGACAGCGACCACCACACCCGTATAATCGTCATGGATATCGGGGGCACGCTTATGGGTTTCATCGTGGATGGTGTATCGGAGGTGATCCGCATCTCCAGCGGCGAGATTCAGACTCCGCCCAGCATGGTATCCGGCGGCGTTGACCAGGATTTCATCTGCGGCGTGATACAGCACGCGGATCAACTGCTGCTCATGCTGCAACTGGACCGCATGTTTTCCAGCGACGAGCAGGACGCTTTTGCTGACATGAACGGCTAGGCCGAAAGCGGCTTGATCGAAGAAATCGGAAAAGGGGACCCGGGCGCTTAGCCTCGGGTCCCCTTTTTGTCTCTGCCTGCAGGAAACTGAAAGAGGACCGGGGCGCTTTGCCCGGGATCCCCTTTTTGTGCCTTTTGTGCCTTTTCGTGGCCGGATGTTTTTAAGGTTTGCTTCCGGTAGTCGCTGGTGCCTCGATGACCACTTTCAGCTTGAAGGCTCCTTGGAAGAGGTCGCTCTTTTCCTTGGCGCCGAATACCTCCACGGACATGTCGTCCCGGCCTATCAACTTGATACGCAAGCCGCTCGGGGAAAGGGCGAACTCCAGCGACTCGACCACGCCGTTGCGGCGCCGGTCCAGCCCGTCGCAAAGCCGCAGGATCCCCCCCAGCCTGGAGACCAGGGCCTGGTCGTTTGCGGCCAGACGGACGAACTGGTCGTGCTTTTTCTTCGGCAGCGACTTCCTGTGATAGCGGGCGATGTTGGCGATCAGCTCGCGCTCTCGCGGGGTGAAGCCGAACAGGTCGGCGTGGCGGATCAGGTGGTACGAGTGCTTGTGGTGGCTCGAATAATTAATGAAATAGCCGATGTCGTGCAGGAGCGCCGCAGCTTCCAGAAGCCGCCTCTCCTTGTCGGTCAACCGGAACCGCACTGCGAGCGCCTTGAAGATCTCCAGTGCCAGCTTGGCGACATGCAGCGAATGCCCCTCGTCGAAATGGCAGGAATGGGCGAATTCCAGGGCGGAGTCCCGCCAGGAGCGCGGCGGCTTCTCCTTGGGGAGCAGGCTCTGCCTGCGCAGCCCCCGCAGGATCAGCCCCTCGCGGATGCCCCGCTCGTTCACCCTGAGCAGGTTCACCTGGAAAAATTCCATCAGCTCGTCGACCACCGTCACGCCGGCGATGATGATGTCGGAGCGATCCGGGTTGAGCCCGGGGAGCGAGCGGCGCTCCTTGTCGCTCTTTCTAAGCAGCATCGCCAGCAGATGTACCACTTCCGAGCGCAGCAGTTCATAGCCGTGGATCGAGTCGTAGCGCTCGCGCCGGCTCGCGGTCACCATGGTCGCGATCGAGGTGATGGTGCCGCCGGAGCCGACCAGGCAATGCATGCCGGTACGGTCGCCGGTGTAGGAGCCCTTCAGGCTCTTGCGGATGTACTTGCGCAGTTTCAGGAGTTCTTCCGGGCTCACCGGGTCCTGTTTGAGGAAATTCTCGGTGAGGAATACCGCGCCGAGCTCCAGGGAGAGGACCTCCTCCATGTGGGTCCCCAGGGCGGTGATCAGCTCCAGGCTGCCGCCGCCGATGTCGAAGATCAGGTGGCGCACCCCTTCCAGGTCGAAATTGTGAAAGGCGCTGAGCGCTGCCAGTTCCGCTTCCTCGTCGCCGCTGATCACCTCGACATCGAGACCGATCCGGCTCTTGATATCCCTGACGAAATCCGCGCCGTTCGCTGCCTTGCGGACAGCGCTGGTAGCGACCGCCTCGATGGAGCGCACCTTGTAGCCGTCGATGATCTTCTTCTGGCGCGAGAGCGCCTCCATGGCACGTTCCCAGGCGGCAGGCGCAATCATTCCCGTCTGGTTCAGCCCTTCGCCCAGCCTCACCAGTACCTTTTCGTCATCGAGGATGCGGTATTTCCCCGCCGTCAGAGGCTCGATGACGATGCTGCGTATTGAGTTGGTGCCGATGTCGATGGCCGCAAGCCGGTTTTGTTTCACAAGGAACTCCCGAAAAACAAGTTTTCAGAGGAAAAACAGTTTTCAGTTTACGGTTTTCAGTTTACGGTTCTTACTCTCTACTTTGTGACTCTGTGACCTCTGTAGCGATGCTTTAAGTCTTAGGTGCATGATGGGGAATAGACGGGGGTCTCTTTGATTTGCAGGCAGCGTAGGACGCTGTGAGATAACAAGGAGAGCGGCCAGCTGAGCTGCCATGAGCTGCCCTGCTGCCATTGTTCCAATCGATGAACCATGTTGATGGTATCAAGAAGGGTTGCCGGCAGGCAACCCCTTTCACCCTCTAAGTTTTCGGACTTCCTGTCACCTTAGATCTGCAGTACCCATCTTCTGCAGTACCCCTTTATCACTGTAAACCGGCTTTCGTTTTTTTTCACCATTCACTTTTCACCGTTCACGGTTTTTTCACCTTTCACGTCATTTAAGACCCTTGAGCACTGCCTTTCTCGCTCTCTTCACCCCTTTGCGGACCTTTTTGAGGCTGGCGTCTTCAAGTCCGGTGACGCGCTTTTCCGCCTTGATCAATGCCTTGCCTGCGCGCTTGAAGCGTTTCCTGCCAACGCCATCCATCTGCAGCAAGGCGTCTTCAATCCGGATCAGGTCGGAGCTCAGCTTCTTGCCGCTTTTTCCGGCCAGATCCTGCTGGAATCGATCACGGGCGGATAGCGCCAGGGAGTGCATTTTTTCCCTCACCTCGGCCAGATGCTCTTTCATCGCCTCTTGGCGGCCGGGGTGTCCGGATTGCGCTGAACGGGCAAGCTCATTGGCCTGCTCCAGGATGGAGCCGACGGCGCGAGGGCTGATGCCGCGGACTCTTTTCAGACCTTCCTCGCCAGCCTGCGCAATCTTGTCAAAACTGTCGAAACCCGCATCGAAAAGGCGTTTTGCCAGGATGCTGCCGACTCCCCTTAACTGTTGTAGATCTGCTGCCGTTTGCACCATTTTAGTACGCTCCGATTTTTACTTTGAGGTGTTTTCGGCCTCCAATCGCGCCAAAGCCTTTTTCCGGGAGGTGATGATATTGGCCCCTCCGGTGACCATCTGTAGGAATTGAGCCTCGCCCTGACCAGCGGCAGCTATCTTGAAGGAAACTACTGCGCCCTTGGGAAGGGTACAGGCGCCTTGGGTCGAGAACAGCGCTTGCGCCAGTGCGCCCAGATCGGGCTCATGGCCTACGATGGCGATCTCTTTTGCTTGTGTGTGGCTGCCCAGAAGCTCACCCAGGGATTCCGGCCTAAATCCGGGACCAAGCAAGGCCGCGACCTGCAGATCGCCGTCGTAGCGCAGCCTCTCTGCAAGGATATCCGCAGTCTGCACCGCCCGTATCATGGGGCTGGTGAGGATTACATCGAGGTCGGTCCCCAGTTTATCGAGACCCTTGGCGACCTTTCGGAAACGCTTCCGGCCGCGGGGGGTAAGGTAACGATGCTCTTCCGGGACCTCCCGGGTCCGTTCAATTGCTTCGGCATGACGTACCACGTGAATTATCATGACAGATCCTTGTCTGAAGGTATCCACTACTTTAACTAATTTCTCTATGTTCGCAACCAAACTGTTCCTCTTTTCAGGCTTACTGGCAAATATTTGCTGAATTGTAACCTGAATTGAAAGAACGCTGAGATTTGCTGATTGTCAACTGATCGAGAAATATGGAGTAGGTTGTCGGATAAGGAAGTTGCCTGAAGGCAGCAGGTGAAGAGCAGGTTTGTTCTCTCCCCCGAACGGGGGAGGGATGGGGATATGGAAATCAGGCATTGCCGACCAGAAGCCGCTCCAGGTTTTCCTTTATGGCTGCGGTAATGGATTCTGACGGTATTGATGCACCGACACCTCTAAGCCAGAAGCGGTCGACGGCCGTGTCCGCTACGGTTTCGACGCTCATCTTTATCGGGAAGAGGCATCTCATGCTGAAGTAGTCCAGCAGGTCGCCGAGAAATCCCAGCCTGTCCACGCCTGTCACCTCGATGTAGAGGCTTCCGGCGTGTCGACTCGATGGCTCCATAACGACATCAAGCAGCGCGATCTTGCCGGAGTTGCGATCATAGGGGAGTTCGGTGCCGGCAAGTGCGATGTAGTCGATGCTGAGGGGGTCCTTGGCAAACGGCGCCGTTTTTAACTCGAAGCGCGCATGCCAAGCGCTCGCCGTGACCTTTTCCGCCTCGCCCCGGACGATTCCGATCCTGTGCTTTGCCAGGGCAGCGGTGAGCCTTCCGGTCCACCCCGGCGCCAGAAAGCCCTTGATTACCAGTTCATAACTATGCGGCTGCCCGTCGATGGCCTGGATTTTGAATCCGACGCTATCAAGACTTTTGGCCGGGCTGCTGCTAGTTGCGTCTCTATGCAAGGCAAAATTCTTCACTGTGCTCTCTCCTTTGAGATGTTGCCTATCACATTACCTTGTGACAATGGGACCTCGATGTCAGCGATACTCCAGCATTTCGCGGGTGCAACCAGAAAGGAAGCTGAACACCTCGCCGCGGCAACTGACGCAGCGTGGCAGGTCCCGATTCATGAGGTCCTCTATGAAATGGAGGGTGCGCGCGTCGTCGCGGCCCAGATCGTCCATGACAGCTTCCAGAAGCGGAATGATGTCGTAGAGGTCGTCCCGGTTGAACGGCTCGGAGTCGTTTTTTCCCTGGAATTTCGGGTAGAAGCGTGTTTCGACAACCTTTGGATACTTGTATTTCAGATCCGATGCATTGATGCTGAGTCCCATGAGATTCCTCCGCTGGCTAATGGCAGCCGCAGCCAGATCCAGACCCGCTGCAGTTGGTGCGGCATGCCAGCTCTTTTTCCTCGACGGCTTTCGGATCGTAGCAGGCAAGGGATGCAGTCGTCACGAACCAGGAGCCGTCGATCAATCCGCCGCACAGGGCGTCTTTCTTGAGCAGCATCAGTATTCTGGTTTCCGTTGTTGCCAACTGCTCCGCTGCGGCTGCCGCGGGCAGATACTCGATTCCGTCGATTTCCACAGTCATAGCTTCTCCCTCCTTCCGTAGGTTGGGTTAGCGGCCTGATCGCGTAACCCGACCGATGTCGGGGTTCACATACGGCCACTCCCACGGAACGGTTACACGGAGCGTGCCAGTGTCGGGCTGTGCTGTAGAACCGCCTCAGTAGCCCCCTTAATGAGCGTGTCCCTTCGGCCGGTATCGCTTCCTGCCCACTAATTAGCCAGGCTTGCACTTCTAGGAAGCAGTTTTACTGCAGCATCGGTCCCGGGCTCCTGAAAAAAGACAGGATCGCAATATCGCTGTTGAATACTAAAAACATCCATAGTACCCTGCAGAAAAATAACCGGCCCGGCTCCCTAAAACGAAGAAGAGACCCAACATGAAAGAGACCAGCACGACCTCTGATCCGCTGCTCGAAACCAGTCATGGAACGCGCTTCGATGCCGGTTCAACCCTCGACAGCCTGATTGATGCTGAACTACCTTCGCTGCTAGCCACTTATATGCAACTTCATGCCATGCCCGAGCTCTCGGGCCAGGAGGAGAAAACCTCGGCACTTCTGGCGCAGGAATTCAGATCGCTGGGCTATGCCGTGACCGAAGGTATCGGCAAATACGAACACCACTCCTGGCCCGGCTATGGCATCGTGGCGCTGCTGCAAAACGGCGCCGGTCCCACCGTGCTGGTACGCGCCGACATGGATGCGCTTCCGGTCGAGGAGAAGACCGGTCTCCCTTACGCGAGCCAGCTCCGCGGCATCAACCGGGATGGAAAGGAGGTCGCGGTGATGCATGCCTGCGGGCATGACGTTCATGTAGCGGTGCTGCTTGGGACAGCACGCCTTTTGGCACGATTGAAGGGGGCGTGGCGGGGGAGCGTCGTGCTGATCGGACAACCGGGCGAGGAGGGGGGCGGCGGAGCGCAGGCGATGCTCAACGATGGTGCCTATGAGCTCTGCCCGCAGCCGGATTACGCCCTGGCGCTGCACAGCACCCTGCGCCTGGAGGCGGGATCGATAGGCTACGTCCCCGGCAACTTCATGGCGAGTTTCAGCGAGCTGGAAGTTACCGTGCGAGGCGTCGGCGCTCACGGATCGGCACCTGAGTTCGGCAAGGACCCGATCCTGATGGCCGCCCAACTGATCCTGGCTTTGCAGAGCATCGTCAGCCGTGAAAAAAGCGCATTCGATCCGGCAGTATTAACAGTCGGATCCGTTCACGGCGGGACGGCGAGCAACATCATTCCCGAAGAGGTGAAGTTACAGCTTAGCATCAGAACCTACGACGACAGGCTTCGTGACAGGATACTCGCCTCTGTCGAGCGCATAGCAAGAGGCGTAGCACTCACAGCCGGCGTCCCTGAAGATCGTGCTCCCGTTGTCACCCTCAAGGCTTCGCACCAGGCAAACTACAACGATCCGGATCTGACGGAGCGCGTGGCCCGAGCGCTGAAGCAGGCTCTTGGCGATGAAAGGGTAAACAGGTCGGAACCGGTGATGGTGAGCGAAGACTTCGGCTCCTGGGGGTTGGGGGGGCGTATTCCCACCTGCATGTTCTGGCTGGGGGGAGCGGACCCGGTGCAGTTCAGGGCGAGCCAGCTGACAGGGGTGTCGCTACCTTCGCACCACTCGCCTCTCTTCGCGCCGCTTCCCGAGCCGACCATCCGCTGCGGGGTAAAAGCGATGAGCGCTGCCGTGTTAGACCTGTTGGCCCGTTGAGACCGCTGGCGCTAGTGCCGGCCTCCTTCCGCTGCAAAAATCATCCCTGCTTCCCCCATCCCTAGCCCCACTGCCATTGAGTTGCCCGATTAGCGTCAATCTTCCGTTGCAAAACCCCCTCCCCTTCAAGGGGAGGGTTGGGGTGGGGATGGGGCAGCTCCGGGGCAAAAAACACCCCCATCCCCCTCACCTTCCCCTTGAAGGGGGAGGGACCTGAACAGCGGAAGATCAGCGCTAATCAGGGTTAAGTTAAGCTCCTACCCTCTCCCCAACCCTCTCCCCTCAAGNNCTCTCCCATCAAGGGAGAGGGGGCGTGTCTCGAAAGCCTGCCGAATTCACTGACGCTCCTGCAACTGTCTCCTGCCCGGCCCTGCCGGTCGCTGGGTTGGTATGCCGGCAGGTCTTGGCGACGACGGGCGCTCCATCATCTGGCGTGCCGGACTTGGTGCAGGAACAACGGTAGGTCTAGGCGCAGGCGTTACCACCGGTCTCGAAATAGGGGGTATCGCCGGTCTGGTAGTAGGGGGTATCGCCGGTCTGGTAGTAGGGGGTATCGCCGGTCTGGCGGCAGGGGGTACAGCTGGTCTGGTAGTAGGGGGTACCACTGGTATCGGCTCAGTGATTACAGTAGGTCCAGGGATCTGGCGTTCCGCAGGTCGCCGACGGGCGCCCTCTGCATTTGGTCGAGCTTCTGGGCGTCTGCGGCTTGCCGGCTGATGCTGCGGGTCGGTTGCAGAACGAGTTTGCGGAACCGTTGCCGCAGGGGACGGGCCAGATCTGCCAGCGGGCGGTCCAGTTCTCACAGGGGGCCTTACGGTTGTTGGGGGAGGTTGTATCGTTGCAGCTGGAGGTCTGATCGTTGCAGCTGGAGGCTGGACTGTTGCAGCTGGAGGCTGGACTGTTGCAGCTGGAGGCTGGATGATTACAGTTGGAGCCCGCTGTCCACTTGCAGTTGGGCGCTGCCCGCGTGCAGGTTCACCTCGACCTGCCGGCGGCGGCTGCCCGGCCTCGGCTGGACGCTGCTGACCCGCTCCGGGAATGGGCTGCTGGTCGGATCCCTGTCGCCGCTGCTGGTCGCCCCTGCCCGGACGCGGCTGATCGCCCCTGCCGGGACGCGGCTGTTCTATTCTGCCGGGACGCGGCTGGTCGCCTCTGCCCGGACCCCGCTGTTCTATTCTGCCCGGCCGTGGCTGATCGATCCTGCCTGGACGGGGCTGGTCTATCCTTCCCGGACCCGGCCGGCTGACTCGCGGAGCAGGTCCCGGCAAACCGCGCTGTTCGCGGCGCCTCCAGGTTTCGTTTCGCAGCTCCTGACGGAAGCGACGCGAGTCGTGCAGCAATACCCTGTTGTTGACGTTGACCACGGAGGCACGTCTGCTGATATAGACGCCTCGTCGGTCACGAACGTGCGGCCGGGCCCGATGTACCCATCCGTCTCCCCGCCATCCGTGGTAATAGACGCGGCGTTGACGCCAGTCGCAATCGCGGTTTAGCCAGGCGCCGATGGTAAGACCGACGCCGAAGGTGATGAGGGGATAGGCGGGATTGTAACGCTCCACATACACCACCTGGGGATCGTACACGGGCACATATACATATTCCGGCGTGGCGGGCACGATTCTAACGACATCCTCTTCATAGATAACCTGCTGCTCGGGTGTGGAGTATAGGTTCCCGTTGGCTTTCGCCTCAGTGCGCAACCTCTGTATCGCGTCCATCACATCCTGCTGCTGGTCGATGAACGCCTGTCCCAAAGAAACGGTCCACTCGTATCTCTCGTGCATCATGTTGAGCACGTCCGGATAGTGAGCCACCGCCTTGACGCTCACGTCCCAAGGTTGATCATCTATGCGCGAGGATTTGCCATATCGTCTGACGAAATCCGCCGCCTCGTCAATCTGATCTACGAAGGTGGCGGCGGGGAGTATTTGAGCAATCAGCGGATCTGGATATAGAGCGATGGGGGCCAGTAGATCATCCAATTCCTCCGGCGTGAGCAGCTCCGACTCGCTTTGATCGTATGTATCAGTATATTGCGGCTCGCTTTGGGCCCATGCGGCATGTCCAAGCCCCAAGGCGAGGGAAATAAGTATTGCTGAAAGAGCCATCATCATCGTTTTCATCGGTATCTCCATGCAAGCCTGAAGCGTTCAAGCTCATAGTCTAGCAGAACGCGTTGACTAAGCAAAGCGCGGGATTACAGCTATCTTGTTTTGAGAACCACGAAGCATAGTTGAGGGGGAATAAGATTGGCGACCGATGCGACTGAGGATAAAACATAGTGCCGGATCAGGGAACCTTACTGGTTTCGAATCTTTCCACTGAAGAAACTCACTCCCATTTATATTCCCTGATTAGCGCTGATCTTCCGCTGTTCAGGTCCCTCCCCCTTCAAGGGGGCGGTCAGGAGGGGGATGGGGGTGTTTTTGGCACCGGAGCTGCCCCCCATCCCCGCCCCAACCCTCCCCTTGAAGGGGAGGGGGTTGTTCAGCGGAAGATTGACGCTAATCAGGTTTTTTTCAGCCTTCGCCAAGGCTACGGCTGACAAGCCAGGGGGAGGTCAGGGATTAGGGGGGAGAGGCTATGGCTTGCCGGCTAGCCCAGAAATAGGTTATGGTGCCGTCCCGATGGGCGGTGATGGCGCTCCAATCCTGCCGGCCGAAAAGCCGCTGCATTGCCCCCCCCCGAATTAAGGCATCCTTGGGAGCAGTGGAGCGTGTTTCCAGCGCCGCAAATTCCGCACGACCTGGCGGCAGGGAGGGCGGTCCCGGGAAGGGGAGGGTGGCCGATACACCACGCTGCCTGATAAACTTGAGAAATGGTCATGCAATCATTTGCCAGATCAGCTTCATAAGTCACGACTCTCATAGTTATCTCCTTAAACCGTTCTAAGTTCTAAGTTCTAAGTTTACGGTTGAGACGCAAAAGCTGGACACGATCATATGACGTGGAATCAACCTATTCTTTTCCAGCCAGAGCTATCGCCTCTTCAAAACCTGCTACTTTTCCACCGTTTCCTTTTGCGAATGTCTCCGCATCACTCTTGTTGGCAAAGGCCCATTTCGCCACCGACGTCATGACGCCGCTCTTTTTGCCGCCGATTACCCATGTTGCCTTCTTGGCAGGCACCAGAGATTTGGTGTTGTAGTCCGCTACCTGCAGGGATTGTATTTTCTTGCCGGGGTTACTCTTCAAATCCACAGTGGCACAATGGAGGCTGCAGGTTCCCATGCTGCTTCCGTCGGCATAGACGATGACCATCCGGCTGTGGGCGAACATGGTCCGGTCCATGCCGCACAGTTTGCAGGATTTCGGCGCCTCTACTCCATCAACGGCATAGACGTAGGCTGAGCTGAAGAGTAGCGATAGCGACAGGAACAGTAGGCTGGTTTTCATTGCAGTTCTCCTTGACAGAAACAGGTAAAGGTAAAGGTAAAGGTAAAGGCCTTCGCGGATTAAAATACGACAGATGATGTTTTTTTTGCACCTTTTCCACCCGGGAAATAGCGCCAAAAGTCATTGGTACATATCGTTTTACCGGATTTGCCGTGTTATATCCTGCATTTATAGCAACAGGTGTGCCAGGGCCAATCTGACTGGTTTTGAGCTGAGACCGACTCCCCTCCCCCTCCTGACCTCCCCCTTGAAGGGGAAGGAATCTGAACCGCGGAAGATCAGCGCCAATCAGGAAAGAAATTGCGTTGACAGCACGGGTACCGTCTTGTATATGTTCCGGTGTTACTAAAATGAAATTCGTGTTATTTCGGGTCGGGGAGAAGCAAATGCACATGGCGGATGCGCTGCTGTCGCCTCCGGTCGGCGGGGCCATGTGGGCCGCTTCGGCGGGGACCATAGCCTATTGCTCGGCGAAGCTGGGCAAGGAACTTGACGACCGCAAAGTACCGCTCATGGGGGTCCTGGGGGCCTTCCTGTTCGCCGCCCAAATGATCAACTTCTCCATACCTGGAACCGGCTCCAGCGGGCATCTGAGTGGCGGGCTGCTGCTGACCATCCTTTTGGGCCCCTGCGCTGCCTTTCTCACCATCGCCTCTGTCCTCGTCGTGCAGGCGCTTTTTTTCGCCGATGGCGGCCTGCTCGCTCTGGGCTGCAACATCTTCAACCTGGGATTTTTCCCGGCCTTTGTCGTATTCCCCTTTTTCTACAGCAAGCTGATCGGTCCCGATCCGAGCCGGTCGCGTCTAACGGCGGTGACCGTTATCTCAGCCATCATCGGGCTGCAACTCGGCCCGTTCGCCGTTGTCCTGGAGACCGTCTGCTCCGGCATATCATCGCTGCCGTTTTCCACCTTTGCTTTGCTGATGCAGCCGATTCACCTGGCCATCGGCCTGATCGAGGGAGTCGTCACCGTGGCCGTTGTCTCTTTTGTTCACAAGGCGCGCCCGGATATTCTTAAAGCCGGATGCACGGCTCCTTACAGCGGCAACGGCACGATGGGTAACCTGCTGCTCGCCTTCCTTGCTTGCGCAGTCATTAGCGCGGCGGGTTTTTCCTTGTTTGCCTCGAAAGAGCCGGACGGTCTGGAGTGGGCCATCGCCAGGGCGACGGGGAAAGCAGAGTTGAAGTCGGACGGGCAGGGGGTGCACGGAGCGTTGGCTGCTCTGCAGGCGAAAAGCGCCTGGTTCCCCGATTACGATTTCCGGAAATCTGCCGAAGCGGTTGCCGCGCCAAGTCCCGGCTCCAACGCGCATGATCGGAAGGTCAATCCCGGCACCAGCGTGGCCGGGATCGTGGGAACGCTTTTGACGCTTTTGCTTGCCTTCCTCATCGGTTTGCTGCTGAAAAGAAAAAATCATACCGCCAGTTAAGCCGCCAAACCTTTCCGGCGCCCCTAACGGTGGCTCCCCCTCCCTTGATGGGAGGGGGTGGGGGNNAGCGTGCGGGAAATTAGCACTGATGACCTTGGGAGAACCGGCACTCTCCCGCCTCTTTTTGCGAGCAAACCAATGGCATCAATTGACGGGGCACTGCTCGATTTCAAGCGACTGGACCAGCTTGCTGCGGGGGACACGGTAATGCACCGGCTCGATCCCCGGGCCAAGGTGCTGGCGACCCTGGTGTTCATCGTTTCGGTCGTCTCCTTCGGCAGATATGAGCTTTCCGCCCTGATCCCGTTCTTCGTCTTTCCTGCGGCCGTCATCGGGCTGGGCGACCTCCCTGCAGGCTACCTAATCCGAAAGATCGCACTTATTTGTCCCTTTGCCCTCGTGGTCGGCATGTTCAATCCGATCTTCGACAGCGCCGTGATGCTGCAACTGGGTCCACTGGCCATCAGCGGCGGCTGGTTCTCCTGCGCTTCCATCGTGGTGCGGGCAGCACTCACCGTCAGTGCAGCGATCATCCTGGTGGCGGTTACCGGCTTTCCCGCTATCTGCCGGGCCATGGAGCGTCTCGGCATGCCGGCGGCATTCGCCATGCAGCTCGTCTTCCTCCACCGCTACATCTTCGTGCTGACCGAAGAGGGGGGACGCGCCGCCAGGGCACGGGAACTGCGCTCCTTCGGAAAAAACGGGCGCGGCATGGCGAGCTATGCCTCCCTGCTCGGGCACCTTCTGCTGCGGACCTGGCTGCGGGCCGAGCGCATCCACATGGCCATGCTGGCGCGCGGCTTCACCGGCGCCTTCCACACCCGCGAACTCTCGCGCTTCGGGGCACGCGAGCTGATTTTCCTTTTCAGCTGGTCCACGCTCTGCATCGTCTTGCGGCTCCATAACGCAGCCCAGCTTTTGGGGTCGCAGGTCACAGGATTATTCCGATGAGTCACCACATCGTAGAGGTCAAGAATCTCCGCCACGTCTATCCCGATGGCACAGCCGCCCTTCGGGAGGTCTCATTCCGGATCACCCATGGGGAATCTGTGGCGATCATCGGCGCCAATGGCGCGGGCAAATCGACGCTGCTTCTGCATCTGAACGGCTATCTCCCACCCAGCGCCGGCGAGATCAGGATCGGGGACCTTCCCTTGAACCAGGGGACGCTGCCGGAGATCCGGCGCACGGTGGGAATGGTGTTCCAGGACCCGGACGATCAGCTCTTCATGCCTACAGTGTACGATGACGTCGCCTTCGGGCCTGTGAATCTGGGGCTATCGGGAGCGGAACTGGAGAGCTGCGTGACGGCCGCACTTGAGCGGGTCGGTGCGGGGCATCTGGTGAAAAAAGCGCCTTATCACCTCTCGGGAGGCGAGAAAAAGCGCGTGGCGATCGCCACCGTGCTCGCCATGTCGCCGGACATCCTGGTCATGGACGAGCCGACAAGCGGCCTCGACCCGTACGCGCGCCGGCAGCTGATCGGACTTTTAAGAGAGTTTCATCACACGAAGATCTTCACGAGCCACGATCTGGACATGGTGCTGGAGCTCTGCGAGCGGACCATCGTTTTGGACGGCGGAGAGGTGAGGGCCGACGGGCCTACCCGGGAGATCTTTCGGAACGAGGCGCTTCTGGCCGAGTGCCGGCTGGAAAAGCCGCTCTCCATGCAGGGGTGCCCGGTCTGCGGAAGCGGTTCCCTCTTGGGTCCCCCATTTGAAAAAGGGAAGGCGGGGCACCATCATTAAGTCAGTGGTCCTTGCCAATCTTCCGCCGCACAAGCCTCACCCTCCCCCCCNNCCTCCCATCAAGGGAGGGGGGAGCCAGAAGCAGGAGCTTGAACTTACCTCCTAAGTAACTTAACTTTTTGATACGGGGCCGCCAAAGGCGGCGTGGGACGCTGATTAGCAAAAATCTTCCGCTACCAACAACTCTCCCTCCCCTTCAAGGGGAGGGTCGGCCCCATCCCCCTCCTGTCCTCCCCCTTGAAGGGGGAGGGACGTACAGCGGAAGATCATTGCTAACAGGTAAACCTATCTGACGGGAGTGTCTTTTACGCTGTGGCTCCGGCAGGCAGTTCCAGGACGAAGGTCGCCCCTCTCCCCGGGCCGGGGCTTGAGGCCGTCAGCGTTCCGCCCATCTGTCGGGCCGCCATGGCGCAGCTGTGCAATCCGAAACCGTGCCCGCGCCTGCGGGTGGTAAAGCCGTGGTTGAAGATGCGCGCCAGATTTTCCTGCGCAATACCCTCACCCTGGTCGGAAACCGAGATGCGCACCTGGTTCTGGCCGGTCAGCTCCGCGCCAAGCGTCAGCCGCGGCACCTCGCCGTCCCTGCCGTACATGGCGTGATTTGCGTTACTGATCAGGTTCACCAGGATCTGCAGCACCCGCGCCTTGTCCAACGGCAGCACCGGCATCTCGCCGAATTCCTCAACCACCGTCACCTTGTGGCGCTCAAGCGCCTCCGCATTCATGCGCAGCGCGTCCCTGAGAAGATCGGCTACCAGAACCGGCTCGATGATGCTGGCCGCACCCGCGTAGGACTGCTGCGTGGCCACGATGTCCTTGATGTGATCCACGCTTCTGGTCAGTTGGGACAGCTCATCCAGCATCTCTTGCCGTTCAGTGACAAACGCCTCGGACAGCTTCTTCAGGTAGCTCGGCAAAAGCTTCCCCTTTTCATCCCGTGTCAGGTACTCGCCAAGCTCATCGGAGTGCTCGTTCAAAAGCCGGACCGTCTGGGAAAGGCCGTCGGCCCTGGAATCGCGCACCCTCCCGGTCAGCACCCCCGCTGAAATGTTCACGCTGTTCAACACGTTCCCCACGTTGTGCAGCACGTTGATGGCGATTTCGGCCATCCCGGCCTTGCGCGCCGTGGCCAAAAGCTCGCTCTGCGCCTCCTGCAGCTCCGCGAGAGAGGCTGAAAGCTCTTTGCGGCTCTTCAGCAGGTTCAGAAAGATGGCGATCAGTGTCAGGAAAAGTGCCCCGCAAAGTGCCCAAAGAATCGCCACCTGGTAACTCTGCAGGAAACCGGGCGGCCTATCGATCACGATGCTGCCGGCCGGCAGTCGCGACTCCGCAATATCGAAACGGCTCATCTGATGGTAATCGAACATGAACTGGTTCGGGCTCGGGGAGAACTTGGGGAGGCTCACGGGAGAGTCGCCTTTCAGCACCTTGACGGCCATCCGTGCCGAGACGGCACCATGCTCCCGCAGGTTCAGCAGCCGCCCCCCCACGATTCCCTTGCCGAGCATGAACTCCCAGCCGCCGTAAATGGGCACCTGGCTCACCGCCGCGAGCCGCTGCTGAGCCTCGCCAGTGGCAATCTGTTCGCCGCTTTGGTCCAGCACAAATGTCGCGAAATAGACGATCACGCTGCCGGGCTGCAGCTCTCTCACTTTGCCGGTGAGATCCTCCAGGCGCTCTCCGGCCAGGTAGGTGAAGCGGGCCCGCTTGCTAAAGGGCGCCGCTTGGCGGCGGAACTCCTCGCTGTTGCGCTGTCCGGTAACAGCTGTGTCGTGTATCACCACCACGTCGCCGGTTGCCGGGTGCAGACGAAAGATCAGATCGAGGGTGTCGCCAAAGCTTGGCCGCTCGTCGAGACCGTTAAAGCCCTGCTTGCCCGTCAGCCGGGAACTGTCGAAGGAGTTGGTGCCGCAGAAGATCACCGGAGTCGCGCCGAATATGCCGTCCCGGTACTTTTCAAGGATATTGAAGGCATAGTCGTCGGTGGAGAAAACCAGATCGAAGTGACGCTGCTGGTACTTGAAGCGAAGCAGATCCAGGATCTTGCTGTCAAACTCCTTACCGCTGTAGTGGATCGAATCCAGGTATTCGATCTGTATCTCGGTCTTTGGAAGCGCCCTCAAGAGCGTCTCCCGGAAACCTTCGACCAGATTGTCGGATCCCTGATAGCCCCGATGGTAGGAATTAATGATCAGGACCTTCTTCGGTTGGGCGATCTCTGCGGCGTTAACAAGCATGACAGACAGTAACAACCACGCCGATGCCACGGCAAAGGAGAGTGCCGGTTTGCGGAAAGATTTAAGTGTGGCCATATCAACCTTGTCTTGTAGTGAGAGGATACCGGACCGCTTCCTTGTCGCTAATAAATTGGCCATCATCGGGACAATCGGTTCAGGTGGGTCCATCGGGCTGGATCGAGCTGCTATCCCCGCGACTTTTCAGTCTTCATGACCTTTATCGCTCCCGTCAACATGTCATAGACCCAACCATGTATGTTGAGCGTTTTCTGCTGCATGGCACGGCGGATGAAGGGATATTCCTGAAGGTGCTCCAACTGGAGGCGCACGTTTTCCTCCACGATGAGTTGCATCCTTTTTTCGGGTTCCAGTTCGATGTGCAGCGCCCTGATCTTTTCATCGACCCGGTCCTTGGCTTTCTGGGCGTTGATCAGCCAGACCGGAATGTACTTGTCCTCCAGATTGTCGTCTTCCAGCGCCTGGATGCCGCCGCAGCCATAATGGCCGCAGATGACGATGTCGGGGATGTAGAGGTGGTTGATGGAGAACTCCAGGACCGCAGAGAGATTCCAGTCGTTGGTGGCGACCACGTTGCCTACGTTACGGTGCACGAAGATGTCGCCCGGTCTGGTCTGGGTGATCATGTTGACCGGCACCCGGGAATCCGAGCAGCCGATCCAGAGAACCGTCGGCTTTTGCTCCCCGGCCAGCTTGTAGAAAAACTCCTTATCCTTGTCGAATACCTCGGTTACGAATCTGCCGTTGCCGTCCAAAAGCTCCTGTACCATGAGTCACCTCCGCCTGCCGATTGCTGAAACTTAACCGAGATGTTTTCGATAGCCGTGATCTTGAAGCTGTATTCTTCCCGCCAAGTTTGTTGTCGACTACACATCCGTTGGTTCATTGGGGAGTTGCGCACCGTGCCATACTGCTACAACCCATACCGTATCTTCCTTTATTCTGTAAAAAAACCGGTATGGAGTAACAATTACATCACGAAAAGGAAGATCAGGGAATTCAGGTAGAATACGGCCTGACTCAGGAAAATCGCGCAGCCTTGAAAGCATCTCCTCGCATTTCCGTCGAAGAGAAACTGCCGCAGATGGATTCTCTTTGTGAATATACGCCAGCTCATCAAGAAACTGAGTGCGGGCCGTTGGCGTGAATTTGATCTTCAAGACTTTATCTCGCCCAAGATCCTGTCAGCTTCAGCAAAGACGGCATCCATATCGACTCCAACACCAGCTTCGATATCTTTTTCTCCCCGTGCGAGTAACCGTAAAATCTCTAATTCTTGTTGTGTCTGCTCATAGGTTTGCATACTTACCATCACGGCGGCGGCACGACCACGCTGGGTTATGAAGATGGGCTCTCGGGAAGCGGTGACGCGTTTCACGATGTTAGTAGCATCTTGGCGTAGGTCAGAAATGGGAACTATCATAGGTGCTGCCATTGGAAGTACCTCCTTTTGTAGCGTTAATCGTAGCACCAATGGGGCCATGACGCAACGGCGACTTAAAAGATAAGGGGAAGGTCCGTTCAGTGGGTAGATCCTGCATGCTTTGACTGTGGCTGTAATTGATAAATCGCCGGCTTTAAAAGCGTGTGTTGAAATATATGCCAGGCAGACTATGATGTATCAGTTGCGATTCTTGAAGTTCCTTGGGCGCCGCCAACCTGAAGGCACCCCGCGACTATCGATCAGCTCCGAAGTCATAGTGTTTCTGCCATTACAGTTGAGGTCATAGGGAGTACTTTTCAAATGTCTTTCGACAAAGCGGATATACTCGTCGTCGGCGCCGGCATAATCGGGCTGACTATCGCACGGGAGCTCGTGAAGACGGGCCATGGCGACATCGTGATCATCGAGAAGGAGCCGGAACTCGGCCGGCACGCCTCGGGTCGAAACAGCGGTGTCCTGCACGCGGGGATCTACTACGCTCCGGACAGCATGAAGGCCAAGTCGTGCCTGAACGGCAACTTCCTGATGCGTGCCTATTGCAAGGAGAAGAGGCTGCCGCTATTGGAGAGCGGCAAGGTGATTGTGACCCGGACCGCCGAGGAACTTCCGGTGCTGGATGAACTGTTTCGCCGGGCGACTGCCAACGGTGCCAAGGTTGAGATGATCGACGAGAAGCAGTTGGCTGAGATCGAGCCGAATGCTAGGACCGTCGAGCGCGCGCTTTTCTCCCACTACACCGCGGTGGTCGATCCGAAGGCGGTGCTGAAGAGCCTGAAGCATGATCTGAAACTGAGCGGGAAGGTGAAGTTCCACATGAATTGCAGGCTGACGGGGTTGAGCGGGAGCGGCAGGGCTGCGACGAGCAAGGGGGAGATCGAATTCAGACGCTTCATCAATGCGGCGGGGGCTTATTGCGACAAGGTCTCCCGCCTGTTCGGGGTCGGTGACAAGTACCGGCTGATACCGTTCAAGGGGGTCTACCGTCTGCTCAGCAAAGACGCTCCCTTCACGGTGAATTCGAGCATCTACCCCGTGCCGGACATACGCAACCCCTTCCTCGGCGTGCACTTCACCCGGAGCGTGCACGGTGATGTCTACCTGGGACCTACCGCCATCCCCGCCTTCGGACGCGAAAACTACGGGATAATAGCGGGAATCGATAGGGAGGGATTCGCCATCGCTTTCCAGGATCTCGTCCTTTTCCTGGCGAACCCGCTATTTCGAAGCGTAGCGCTGAGCGAGCCGCTCAAATACCTACCTTCGCGTTTCTATCGTGATGCGGCCCGCCTGGTGAAACAGCTCTCGCCAGGCGACCTGGTGCCCGCCACGAAGGTCGGCATCCGTCCGCAGCTGGTGGACTGGGAGACCAAGCAGATGGTGATGGATTTCATGGTCGTGGCCGAAGGCACGTCGCTGCATGTGCTCAATCCGATCTCCCCGGCGTTCACCTCGTCGATGGACCTGGCGCAAGGGATCGTAGCGGCTCATTTCGCGAAGTGATCGGCGTATCGGGGAGCCACGGCAGCCCCTGACGGAACGGACATGGCGATCCGGTGGGCGTTGCCGCCCATCCCCACCCTGTCCCTCCCCTTGAAGGGGAGGTCGTGAGCACTGCCATTAAGTTAAGGGAATGAGAGGTNNCTTAACTTAATGGCAGTGGAGGTCGGGAGGGGGATGGGGTGAAAAATGTCGAATCGTATTAAATGAGTAAGTTACGGCAGACTGGTCTCTCCCATCAGGTAGCGGTCGCACTCCCGGGCGGCGCCGCGACCTTCGTTGAAAGCCCAGACGACCAGGCTCTGGCCGCGACGGCAGTCGCCCGCCGCAAAGACGCCGGGGATGCTGGTCTGGTATCTGTTGAACTCGGCGGCTATGGTGCTGTTCGGGTTGCGTGCGATGCCGAGCGCGTCAAGCAGCTGCTGTTCGGGCCCGAGAAAGCCCATGGCCAATAGCACGAGCTGCGCGCAGTGGTAATTCTCGGTCCCGGGTTGCTGCTTCGGCATCAGGATGCCTTGACCGTCTCCCTCCCATTTGACTCCGATTGTCTGCACTGCAGTGACCTTGTCGTTTGCATCCCCCTCAAAGCGCAGGGCGGAGGTCTCATAAAGGCGCGGATCGCTGCCAAACCGCGCTGCCGCCTCCTGTTGCCCGTAATCCAAGGTGTAGATTGCCGGCCACTCCGGCCACGGGTTGCTGAGCGCACGATCAACCGGAGGTTTGGGCAGGATTTCCAGCTGGGTGACGTTGCGGCAGCCGTGCCGAAGCGATGTCGCGACGCAGTCGGTTCCGGTGTCGCCCCCGCCGATGATCACTACGTCCTTGTCTTTGGCGGAAATGACGCTCTCCCCGTGATCCAGGAGCGCTTTTGTGCTGGCGGCCAGGAAATCCATGGCGAAGTGGACCCCCTGCAGATCGCGTCCCTCAACGGGAAGATCGCGCGCTCTTGCCGCGCCGGTTGTGAGCACGACGGCGTCAAATTCAGCGAGCAGTTTTTCGGCGGAATACTCCCTGCCGACCTCGGTGCTGCAGGCAAAGGTCACCCCCTCTGCCTTCATCTGGTTGATGCGGCGCATCACCACCCGCTCCTTGTCGAGCTTCATGTTCGGGATGCCGTACATCAGCAACCCGCCGGGGCGATCGGCGCGCTCGAAGACGGTAACCTGGTGGCCTGCGCGGTTCAGTTGCGCTGCAGCGCTGAGGCCGGCGGGGCCGGAGCCTACGACGGCGACGGTTTTCCCGGTGCGAAGTTCAGGCGGTTCCGGGACGATCCAGCCATCCTCCCAGCCGCGCTCGGCGATGGCGGCTTCGATATTCTTGATGGTCACCGGCGGGTCGATGACGCCTAGCACGCAGGAGCCTTCGCAGGGGGCCGGGCAGACGCGTCCGGTGAATTCGGGGAAATTGTTGGTGCGGTGCAGGCGATCCAGCGCCTGACGCCACATGTTCCGGTAGACCAGGTCGTTCCACTCCGGGATCAGGTTGTAGACCGGGCAGCCGCTGGCCATGCCGCTCAGCAGCATGCCGGTGTGGCAGAAGGGGGTGCCGCAATCCATGCAGCGGGCCCCCTGTTGGCGCAGTTTTTCCTGCGACATATGCAGGTGGAATTCCTGCCAGTCCGAAACGCGCTCGCAATGAGGCCGGTCAGCCGGGAGCTCGCGCGGATATTCCATGAAACCGGTTGTCTTGCCCATGTTGGTTTTCCTAGGATCGTATTGTCTTCTCAAGGCCTTAGAAGTTCTCCATTGAAGCGAAACTCCGGCTATCACCCTCCGCCGACCCGCGTGGCGTCGTGCAGATTCTCCTCGAATGCCGCCTCCATCGCCTCGTCTCCGCTTAATCCTGCGTCCCTTGCCTTCGCCAGTGCCTTGAGCACACGCTTGTAGTCCTTGGGCATCACCTTGACGAATCCGGGGAGATAGCGCTCCCAGTCGGCCAGGATCTCGGCCCCCCGGACACTTCCGGTAAGCCCCGCGTGCCGCTCGATCATCTCTTTCAGCACCTTCGCGTCCTCCTCGGTCAGCTCTTCCAGGAACACCATCTGCTTGTTGCAGCGCGATGGGAAATCCCCCGCCTCGTCCAGCACGTAGGCGATCCCTCCGCTCATGCCGGCGGCGAAATTGCGCCCGGTCGGCCCGAGTACCACCACGGTCCCGCCGGTCATGTATTCGCAGCCGTGATCGCCTACCGCCTCGACCACGGCGGCGACTCCGGAGTTGCGCACGCAGAAGCGCTCGCCCGCCATGCCCCGGATGTAAATTTCGCCGCCGGTCGCCCCGTAACAGGCGACGTTGCCGGTGATGATGTTTTCGTGGGCCGCAAATCCCGCCTCCCTTGGCGGGTAGAGCACGATCTTGCCACCGGAAAGCCCCTTGCCGAGGTAGTCGTTGGCGTCACCTTCAAGCTCCAGCGTGACGCCCTTCGGGATGAAGGCGCCGAAGCTCTGCCCGGCGCTTCCCCTGAAACGAAGCTGCACGGTGTCCTCCGGCAGCCCCGCCGCCCCGTGCCTGCGCGTGATCTCGCTACCCACCATGGTCCCGACCACCCGGTGCACGTTCCTGATGTCGAGCTCCGCGCTCACCCGTTCACCCCGCTCGATGGCAGGCTCGCACAGTTCAAGGAGCACGGTGTGGTCGAGCGAGGACTCCAGGTTGTGGTCCTGCTCATGGACGCAGTAGCGGTTCACCTCGGGATCCTGCAGCGGCTGGTACAACAGCCTGGAGAGATCGAGCCCCTTCGCCTTCCAATGCTCGATCGCCCCCCGCGGCTCAAGCAGATCGGTGCGCCCGATCATCTGGTTCAGCTCCCTGAAGCCCAGCTGCGCCATGATCTCGCGCAGCTCCTGCGCCACGAACTTCATGAAATTGACCACGTGCTCGGGTCTGCCGGTGAAGTTCCCGCGCAGGCGCGGGTCCTGGGTAGCCACGCCGACCGGACAGGTGTTGAGATGGCAGACCCGCATCATCAGGCAGCCAAGCGTCACCAGCGGTGCTGTGGCAAAGCCGAATTCCTCCGCCCCCAATAGGGCGGCGATCGCCACGTCCCGACCGGTCTTCAGCTGGCCGTCGGTCTCCACGGCGATCCTGCTTCTGAGCCCGTTCAGCATCAGGGTCTGGTGGGTCTCCGCCAGCCCCAGCTCCCAGGGAAGTCCCGCATGTCGGATGGAGGAAAGCGGCGAGGCGCCGGTGCCGCCGTCGTAGCCGCTTATCAGCACCACGTCCGCATGGGCCTTGGCGACCCCCGCGGCTACCGTCCCGACCCCCGCCTCGGAGACCAGCTTGACGCTGATGCGCGCGCGTCGGTTGGCGTTTTTCAGGTCGTGGATCAGCTCGGCGAGATCCTCTATCGAGTAGATGTCGTGGTGGGGCGGCGGCGAGATCAGTCCCACCCCGGGGGTCGTGTGGCGCGTGCGGGCGATCCAGGGGTGCACCTTGAGGCCGGGGAGCTCCCCCCCCTCGCCGGGCTTGGCCCCCTGTGCCATCTTGATCTGGAGTTCACGGGCGCTGGTCAGGTAGAGGCTGGTCACTCCGAAGCGCGCCGAGGCGACCTGCTTGATGGCGCTGTTCTTCGAGTCGCCGGCCTCGTTGGTCCAGCTGTAGCGCTCCGGGTCCTCGCCCCCCTCGCCGGTGTTGGACATCCCCCCGATCCGGTTCATGGCGATGGCGAGCGTCTCGTGCACCTCCTTGCTGATCGAGCCGTAGGACATCGCCCCGGTCTTGAAGCGCCGCACGATCTTTTCGACCGGCTCCACCTCGTCGATCGGGATCGCCTCGGCCTGCCGGAATGCCAGCATGCCGCGCAGCGTGCAGTGCTTCACCGCCTGATCGTTGATCAGCGAGGAAAAAACCTTGAACTGGGCGTAGTCGTTGCCGCGCGCGGCCTTTTGCAGAGCGTGGATCGAAAGCGGATTGAACAGGTGCTCCTCGCCCTCTTTTCTCCACTGGTAGGAGCCTCCCGGGTCGAGGGTAGGCCTCCGGGGGGCGCGCAGCGGGAAGGCGCGGCTGTGACGGTTCATGAGCTCCGTCTCGATCCCTTCCAGGGTCATCCCTTCGATGCGGGACGCGGTCCAGGTGAAGTAGCGCTCGATCACCGAGTTGTGCAGACCTACCGCCTCGAAGATCTGGGCGCCGCGGTAGCTCTGGATGGTGGAGATCCCCATCTTGGCCATGGTCTTCACCACCCCCTTGACGCACGCCTTGATGAAATGCTGCTGTGCCGTGGCAGGGTCAATGCCGGCAAGCATCCCCTGGCCGATCATGTCGTCCAGGGTCTCGTAGGCGAGATAGGGGTTGATGGCGTTCGCCCCGTAGCCGATCAGGGTCGCGAAGTGATGCACCTCGCGCGGCTCGCCCGACTCGACCACGAGTCCCACGCGGGTGCGGCTTCCCTTGCGGATCAGGTGGTGGTGCAGCCCCGAAAGGGCGAGCAGTGCCGGGATGGCGGCGTTTTGCCGTGAGATGCCGCGGTCGGATAGGATCAGGATGTTGTGCCCCTTGGCCACCGCCGCGTCGGCCGCCTTGAAGAGGAGATCCAGCGCCTTTTCCAGGGACCCCGGGCCGCCCCCGGCCGGAAAGAGCAGGGAGAGGGTCTGCGAGCTGAAGCCCGACCAGTCGATGCCGCGCAGCTTTTCCAGCTCGCTGTCGGTCAGAAACGGCTGTTCCAGGCGGACCAGCCTGGCGCTTTGCGGGGTCGGCTCCAGCAGGTTCTCCTCGCTCCCGAGCAGCGTCGTGGTCGAGGTGATCAGCTCCTCGCGGATCGGGTCGATGGGGGGGTTGGTCACCTGCGCGAAGAGCTGCTTGAAGTAGTTGTAGAGAAGCTGCGGCCGGTCCGAGAGCACGGCCAGCGGCGTGTCGCTCCCCATGGAGCCGAGCGGCTGCACGCCGTCTCGCGCCATCGGTTCCAGTATCACCCGCAGATCCTCGAAGCTGTAGCCCAGGGCCTGCTGGCGCTGGATCAGCGGGGTCTGCTCCCTGAGCGGCTCCCCCGCCGGCTGCGGCAGCTCGGCAAGCGGCAGCTGGTTATCCTCCAGCCACTCGGCGTACGGCTTTTCCGAGGCGAGCTGTTCCTTGATCTCGTGATCGGGGACGATGCGCCCCTGGTCCAGATCGACCAGGAACATGCGCCCCGGCTGCACGCGCCCCTTCTGAAGGATGCGCTCCGGTTCGACCGGGAGCACCCCCGCCTCCGAGGCCATGATCACCAGGCCGTCCGAGGTCACGCAGTAGCGCAGGGGCCGCAGGCCGTTCCGGTCCAAAACCGCCCCGATGTAGCGGCCGTCCGTGAAGGCGAGCGCGGCCGGGCCGTCCCAGGGCTCCATCAGGCAGGCGTGGTACTGATAGAAGGCCCTGAGTTTCGGGCTCATCGACTCGTGGTTCTCCCAGGGCTCCGGGATCATCATCATGATCGCGTGCGGCAGCGGACGGCCGGCCATGACCAGCAGCTCCAGGAAGTTGTCGAACATGGCCGAATCCGAGCCGTTGGTGTTGATGATCGGCTGCACCTTCTCGAAGTCAGCCCCGAAGAGCGCGCAGGCCAGGCGCTTCTGGCGCGCGTGCATCCAGTTGATGTTGCCGCGCAGCGTGTTGATCTCGCCGTTATGGGCGAGCAGCCGGTAGGGGTGGGACCGGTCCCAGATGGGAAAGGTATTGGTGGAGAAACGCGAATGCACCAGTGCCAGGGCGCTCTCCAGCGCGGGATCGCCCAGATCCGGGTAGTACGGCTCCAGCTGGCCCGTGGTGAGCATCCCCTTGTAGACCATGGTCCGGCTGGAGAGGCTCGGGACGTACCAGTAGGGATCCATGCCGCTGCGTCTGATCTCCACGACAGAGCGCTTCCTGATCAGGTAGAGTTTGCGCTCAAAGGCCTGCTGGTCCGGGCAGTCCGCGCCGCGCTCGATGAAGAGCTGGCGCATGAACGGCTCGCCGGCCAGGGCGGTCCTGCCGAGGGTCGCGTTCTCGGTCGGGATGTCGCGCCAGCCGATCACCCGCTGCCCCTCCCGGGCGACGATCCCCTCGATCGTCTGCAACGCCCGGTCGCGCTCGGCGGGAGCCTTCGAGGTGAAGATCATGCCGACGCCGTAGTGGGAGGGGGGCGGGAGTTGCAGCCCCAGGGGGGCCAGGACCCGGCGCAAAAAGGGGTCCGGGATCTGCATCATTATCCCGGCGCCGTCGCCGGTGTTGGGCTCGCAGCCGCAGCCGCCGCGGTGGTCCAGATTCACCAGGAGATCGAGAGCCTGCCGCACGATGCCGTGGGACCGCTCCCCCTTCATGTTCACGATAAACCCGACGCCGCAGGAGTCGTGTTCAACGCGGGGATCGTAAAGACCCTGCTGTTGCGGCAATCCGTTTCTTGTCATCTGGTGGCCTTTGTCTTCAATTGGGGCTTTTTCGCCTCGGGCGCCGGCAGGCAGGCAGGCAGGGGAGGGGAGGGGAGGGGAGGGGAGGTTGCCTTGGTCCGGTCCGCCTGCAGGGGAGCGCAACGAGACAAAGGATAACACGCCAGAGGAAGTTTCCAATGAAGGGACGGAAATTTCTGAAGGAGGTAAGAGGATCCGGCGGCAAGGGGAGGGTAGGGGCGGATCGTTATTCGCCCCCCATCAGGCAAAAGGGAATTTGGAGCGGGCGAATGACGGTTCGCGACGGCGGGTGCAGGTGGGGTGAAGGCTGTACTGTGTCCAGCAGCATTGCTAATCCGACACATATTGTCCCCTCCCCCGGAGGGGGAGGGCTGGGGAGGGGGAACCTCGCCAGTTCTTCGCAGAAGCAGCTCTCTCCCCCCTCCCGGCCTCCCCCNNCCCCCTCCGGGGGGAGGAGAGTGAACAGGTACCTGGCGAAATGAACTTTGTCTCCGACAAGGCGCCGCAGAGCGGGGATGGTTGCTAATCAGGTAACTTAAATGGCAGAGGTGGGGAGGGGGGGACGCCGATCGCAACCCGGCTCACTCGCCGGGACAGGGGGATTGCGTCTTGAGACGCTTGTTCAGGGTCTGGCGCCCCATGCCGAGGATCTTGCCGGCCATCCCCTGGTTTCCCTTGGAGAGCTTCATCGCCTCGCGGATCATGTACTCCTCGACCTCGTCGATGGTCGGGAAGTGACCGAATATGGCGTTGAGCGGGTTCTCGCCGCTTGGGGGGTGTGCCGCAGGGTCGCTCTTCTGGGCGGGGCGCTCGTCGCCGATCACGGCGCGGAAGGTATCCATGGATAGGACCCCTGCCGTGTGCCTCAGCACCGCATCGTACACCAGCGCCTCAAACTCCCTCACGTTGCCCGGAAAATGGTACAGCGACAGCAGCACGGCGAGCCCGGGGGGCGGGGTCGGCTTTTTCTTCCCCAGGCAGCAGGCCGAGGCGCCCAGGAAGTGGTCGAGCAGAAGCGGGATGTCGTCCAGACGCTCGCGCAGCGGGGGGAGATGGACCCGGTGGCCGCAGAGCCGGTAGTACAGGTCGTTTCTGAACTTGCCCCGTTTGATGAGATCAAGGAGATCGCGGTTGGTGGCGAGCACGATGCGGGCCTCGCTCTTCTTGATGAAATCAGAGCCGACCGGATAATATTCCTGCTCCTGCAGAAGGCGCAGCAGCTTGACCTGCGACATCTCGTTCAGGTCGCCGATCTCGTCCAGAAAAAGGGTGCCGCCGGCGGCGCGCGTGATGAGCCCGTCGCGTGCCTGGTCGGCCCCGGTGAAGGCGCCTTTTCTGTGACCGAAAAGGGTGTCGGAGAACATGTTGTCGTCAAGCCCCGCGGCGTTCAGCGCCACGTACTCGCCGCTGGAACCGCTCAGGGTGTGGATCGCCCGGGCAATCAGCTCCTTGCCGGTCCCGGTCTCTCCGGTGATCATCACCGGCTGCCGTGTCCCGGAGATCACCTCCAGGTACTGAAAGATCGCCCGCATCCCCTTGTTGCCGGTGACGATGGAGCGGAACGTATCAGGATGGTCGAGACGGTCGGTGAACATGTAATCTTTCAGGACGGAGAGCTCGCTGGAGAGGCTGCGCAGCTCGAGCGCCTTCTTTACCGAGGTAACCAGGCGTTTCACCTCGATCGGTTTCACCAGGTAGTCGAAGGCTCCCTCCCTGATGCAGTTGACCGCGGTATCGACGTCGTTGCTGGCAGTGGCAACGATGACCGGGATCTGCGGGAACTTCGAGACGATCTGCGGCAGCAGCTCATGACCGGACAGGTGCGGCATGCGCAGGTCCATCACGATGATCGCCACATCCTCCCGGGCCAAAAGCGCCATCACGGTGCGGCTGTCGCTTTCGGTCAGGACGTCCTTGTAACCGCTGCTGTTCAGGCAGCTTTGGCACGATTCCAAAATCTGCGCGTCGTCGTCGATCAGCAGTATCCGCTGCATGTGCTTGTTTTCCTTTATCACTTCTGTTGCTCCTCCAGGAAGGGGTGTTTTGCCACCTTCCGACTTGACGACTAAACTGCATGACTCCCCTTGGAAACAGGGGCTGGGGGCACTGCTGTTTTTGACGGCAGCGGGGGGAGAGGTGCCGACGCCGCTCACTTTTCCTGCTGCAGCGGGAGGGTGAAGTAGAAGGTCGCCCCTTTTTCCACTTCCGCCTCGGCCCAGACCCTGCCGCCGTGGCGCTGTATTATGCGCTGCACCGTGGCGAGGCCGATGCCGAAGCCGCTGAATTCCCGGTCGGTATGGAGCCGCTGGAAGGCGCTGAACAGCCTGTCGGCTTGCGCCATGTCGAACCCCGCGCCGTTGTCCCGCACGTAATAGGCGCTCTCGGAGCCGCACCCGGTGACCCCGAACTCGATCAGCGCCTCCGGCTTCATCCCGGTGTACTTGCAGGCGTTGCCCAGCAGGTTGTCCAGCACCACCCGCAAAAGCTCCGGGTCCCCGTAGGCCGTCACTCCGGGCGCTATCTCGAACCTCATGCTCCGCTCCGGCTGCCGCAGCGTGAGCCCCGAGGCTATCACGGAGGCCATCTCGCTCAGGTCGGCCCTGCCATGGTTTATCTCGGAGCGGGTCAGTCGGGAAAAATCAAGCAGCGTCTTGATCAGATCGTTCATGTTCACCGTCTCGCTCAGGACGATGTTGATGAACTCCCTGCACTGCTCGTCCATGCCGGCCCCGAAAAGCTCCAGGATCACCTGGCAGTAGCCGTTGATGTTGGTGAGCGGGGTGCGCAGGTCGTGGGAGACCGTGTAGCTGAACGACTCCAGGTCCCGGTTGGCGATCTCCAGCTCCTGGGCGCGGGCCGAAAGGGAGCGGTTCAAAAGCTCGATCTGCCGGGCGCTCCGCTTGCGCTCGGTGATGTCCTCTTTCACGGCGACGAAATGGGTGATCGTCCCCTGCTCGTTGAAAACCGGGGAGATCGAGGCCGCCACGCAGTACGCCTCGCCGCTCTTTTTCACCAGCTCCATTTCGCCGTGCCACTCGAACCCTGCCGCCAGCGTCGCCCAGAGTTCCTCCCCGGTCTCCTGCAGCTCCCGAAGGTTGCGTCCCAGAAGTTCCGGTTCGCTGTAGCCGGTAAGCCCGGTGAACTTCGGGTTGACGTACTCGATCACCCCCAGGGTATCGGTGATCACGATGCTGCTCGGGCTCTGCTCCACGGCGCGGGAGAGCTTGCGGATGAAATCCTGTTGCGCCTGCAGCTCTTTTTCCAGCCTGAGTGCGGCGATGCACCCCTCGACCGCAGCGAAGAGCTTGCCGCTGTCGATCGGCTTCATCACGTACCGGCTGATGCCGATCTCGATCGAGTCGATGAGATAGGCCATGTCGGAGTGGGCGCTGGTCACGACGATGGGGACCGTTCCCCGGAGCTCCAGTATCCGTCTCGCCATCTCGATCCCGTTCATGGCCGGCATCTTTATGTCGGTGATCACCAGGTCGGGGCCGAGCTCCTGAAAGAGCTGGAGCCCCTGCGCCCCGTCCGAGGCGCTGCGGATCACCAGCTCGGGAAAACGTCTTCCCAAAAGGGTGCAGACGGTCTCCCTGGTGAGCTCTTCGTCCTCCACATAAAGCAGCGTCAGGGCAGGGTCGGGCGCCGGGTATCTTTTCATGTCAGACCTCGATCCTGAACTCGGCGCCCGCTCCGCAATTGCGTGCGGTGAGGCGGCCGTTCATGCTTTTTTCCACGATGTTCTTCGCCATGAAAAGGCCGATGCCGGTCCCCTTCCCCTGTTCCTTGGTGGTGAAGTACGGCTCGAAGATCCGGCCGATGATCTCCTCGGCGATCCCCCCCGCGTTGTCGCCGATGCTCACCACGGCCTTCCCTTTTTCGGTCCACACCCTGACCTTGAGGCGGGGGGCGTCGCAGCGGTGCTCCGCAAAGGCGTCCATGGCGTTGTTGACGATGTTGAGCAGCACCTGGGAGAACTCGTTGGGGTGGCCGTTGATGGCGGGGGCAGGGCTTGCCTCCACCTCCACCTTGATCCCCTTGTCGGCCAGGGCCCCCTCGATGAGCGCCAGCGTCCTCTCGACTACCTGCCCCGGGTCGAACTCGCTCTTCTGCTTGTCCGGGGTGAAGAAGTTCCTGAAGTCGTCGATGGTCTGCGACATGTGCCTGACGAGCTGCATGATCTTCTTGCTGCTGGAGTCGAGGTAGGCCCTGCTGAAGTTGCCGTACTCGTAGCTGAGCGTCAGGTCCTGGACCAGCAGCCCCACGGCGTTGAGCGGCTGCCTCCACTGGTGGGCGATGTTGCCGATCATCTCCCCCAGGGCGGCCTGGCGGCTTTGCTGCATCAGCACCTCGTCCTTCTTGCGCAGCTCCTCCATCGCCTGCAGGCGCTCGGCGGTCTCCTGGGTGAGCGCCGCGGTGCGCTCCTGGACCCGCTGCTCCAGCTCGCGGTTCAGGGTGGAGAGGAGCTGCTTGGCGTTCAGGAGTTCCTGGTTCTTTTCGGCGGCAAGCTCGTAGGTGGCGAGCAGCAGCTCGATGGTCTGGGCGCAGCTGGACTGGATCCGGTAGTTTTTGCCCCGGTACTGCACCGCCACCTCTCCGTCTGCGTCCCCGCTCCGGCAGGCGCGGCTTCCCTGCAGCACCGCCGCGATCCGGGAAAGGAGCAGCTTGTTGCTGTACGGCTTGGAGACGAAGTAGTCGGCGCCGGCCTCAAGGCTGTGCAGCACGTCGGCCGGGTCGTTCAGGTGGGTGAGCAGGATGATCGGGGTCAAACTCACCTCCTCGATTGCTCGGACCCTGCGGCAGAGCTCGAAGCCGTCCATCTCCGGCATCAGGATGTCGCTGATTACCAGGTCGGGGCGCCGCTCCAGGATTTTATCGAGCGCCTCGCTGCCGTTTCGCGCCACCCCGACCCGGTAGCCGTGGGCCCCGAGCACCTGCTCCAGGAGCTTGGCCTGGGTGGGACTGTCATCGACTATCAGGATCGAGGCGGCGCCGCTTCCTGTCTTGGCCAATTGTTCCATTGCGGTTTCCTTATCTTGCGGGCTCGGCACTGCCGGCCTTCACCACTGCCGTCAGCAGCTGGATGATCCCCTCGGGGGGAAGGATGTAGAGGGCTGCAGCCATCCGGATCGCCTCGGACGGCATGCCGAAAACCACGGAGCTCTCCCGGTCCTGGGCGATGGTGATCCCCCCCCGGTCTCTCATGCTCTTAAGGCCCGAAGCGCCGTCGCTTCCCATGCCGGTCAAAAGCACCCCGGCGCCCTGGCGGCCGTAGCTGAGCGCCACGGAGCGGAACAGCGTGGAGACCGAAGGGCGCAGCCCGTTTTCCGGAGGGGCGCAGGAAAGGACGATCCGCTCTCCCGCTCCCGCCTCCATGTGGCAGCCGTCGGGCGCCACGTAGACCCGACCCGGGGTGATCTTCATGCCGTGCGCGGCGAGCTGCACCGGGAGGCGGGAGCTCTGGTTCAGCCAGTGCACGAAGTTTTCCGTGAAGCCGGCGGCCATGTGCTGCACGACCAGCACCGCGGCGCCGAACTGCGGTGAAAGGTTGGAGAGGATCTGCTGCAAAAGCGGCGGACCTCCGGTCGAGGCGCCGATCGCCACCACCTTGATCTGCCCCGCATTATCTGGGAGCACCGGTTTTGGCGGCGCCGGCAAGGGAGCTTTGCTGAAGGCGCGGCGCACCACCTTGATCTCGGACATGAGCTTTATGTGATGGACCAGGTTCGCCACCGAGTCGGCGTGGCCGGCGCTCCCGGGAGGCTCGGGCTTGGCCAGCACCATCAGGGCTCCCGCCTCCATGACGCGAAACAGGGTGGCCGAGTCCTTGGGGTCCATCTTCCCGGTGACGATGACGATGGGAACGGGGCAGCTGGCCATGATGGCGCGGGTCGCCTCGAACCCGTTCATGCCGGGCATGTTGATGTCCATGGTGATGATGTCCGGCCTCAGGTTGCTGGCCGCGTCCAGCGCAGCCTCGCCGTTTTCGGCCGTGCCGATGACCCGGATCTCCGGGTCCGCGCTGAAGGCGGCCACCAGGGCCTGCTGGACGGTTTTCGAATCCTCTACCACAAGTAGTCTGATCACGTATCTGGTTTCCCTCTAGGTCACTTTCTCTATCACTTCCAGCAGGCTCCCCTGGTCGAAGCTGCTCTTGACGATGTAGGCGTTGGCCCCCACGTCGATGCCCCGCTCGCGGTCCGAGCGGGACTCCAGGCCGGTCACCAGTATCACCGGGAGTGCGGCCAGCCTGCTGTCCCCCCTGATGGCCGCGGTGAGCTCGAAGCCGTCCATGCGCGGCATCTCGACGTCCGAGATGACCACGTCGAAGCTCTCCGTCTTGACCTGCGACAGCGCGTCCGCGCCGTCGATGGCGGTGCGCACCAGGAATCCCGACGCCTCCAGGATGTTTTTCAACAGGGTGCGCGAGGTGATGGAGTCCTCGGCCACCAGCACCGAAAGCCGCTTCGGCTTGGGGCGGGCCGACTGCTGCGGGGCGCTTGAACCTGCGCCGAGCAGGGCCGACCTGAAGAGGTCGCCGATGTTCAGGATCGGCACCACGCGGCCGTCACCCAAAACGGTCGCCCCGGAGACGTTCCTTACCCGCGACAGCTGGCTCCCCAGCGGCTTCACCAGGATCTCCATCACCCCGGCCACCTGGTCGACGGCGAAGGCGATCCGCTTCTCGGCCAGGTTCAAAAGCACCACCGGCTGGAAGCCGTCCGGGTTTTCCGCACCCCTGTCGTCGAGCTCCAGGAGCCGGGCGAGGCTCACCAGGGAGATCACCTCGCCCCCTATGACCACGGTGTCCCGGTTCTCCACGCGCCTGATCTCGGTCAGGGAGATCCGGGTGGTAGCCTCGACGTTGGCTGCCGGCAGCATGCAGGCGCGCCCGGTGCTTTGCACCAGGAGCCCGCGCATCATGGCGAAGGAGAGCGGCAGGCAGAGGCGGAACTCGGTCCCCTCCCCGGGGCGGGAATCCACCGTCACGTGTCCTCCCAGCCGCTCCAGCGACTCGCGCACGATGGCAAGCCCCACGCCGCGCCCCGACAGGCTGGTGATGATCCGGCTCGTGGAGATCCCCGATTCGAAGATGAACTGGAGCGCTTCCTGGTCCGAGATCCGCTCCAGCGTTTCCGGCGTCAGCAGTTCGAGCCTGAGGGCCGCACCCTTCACCTGTGCCACGTTGATGCCGCGGCCGTCGTCGGAAACCAACAGCTCCGCCTGGTTCGCGTCCTGCAGCCGGATGCCGATGCTGATCCTTCCCCTGGCCGGCTTGCCGGCCAGCAGGCGGTCGGGCGCCTTCTCGATGCCGTGGTCCATCACGTTGCGCACGATGTGCAAAAGCGGCTCCTTGAGCTCGGCAAGGATGCGCCGGTCTATCTCGATCTCGCCGCCGAAGCAGCTGAGCTCGGCCTCCTTGTCCAGTTCCCGGGCCAGATCGCGCACCAGCTTGGAGAAGGGGGCGGTAAGCGAGGAGAAGGGGAGCAGGTGCAGCTTTTTCATATCCTCCAAAAGCGGGTCGACCATGCCGCGCAGGGCCCAGTGGTGCTTCTCGGCGCTCTTCTCCAGTGAACGCAGGCGGCTCTCGGTCTGCAGCTCGCCCTGGCAGCTCTCCTGTACCAGGGCGGCAAGCCGGGCACACTGCGCATCCGGCGCTTTCCTGAGCGTCTCCCGGGCGAGATCCACGGCCCTGGACCGGCCGCTGCCGCGCCCGGCCAGCTCGGCTGCAGCAGCCGTCAGCTCGTCGTGCAGCACCGAGGCGGCAAGCTTTGCCGATACCAGTTCCTCGGCCTGCAGGAGCAGAGATTCGAGCAGGCGGGTCGATACCCGCACCGTCTCCGCTCCCCTCCTCCCCTCGATGCCGCGCCGGTCGGCGTCGTGGGGTTCAACGATATCTGCGGCGTCACTGGCCCCGCTGCTCCCTGCGGCGCCGGATTGATCGGTGTCACCTGCGTCCGCCCCGGGCCTTGCCGCGTCCGTTTTGGCGGGGAGGGGGGATGGAGGTACGGCGGGAGAGGCCCACCCTGCCGGGACGCTCCCCTTATCTGGCGCCTGATCTCCGTCCGCAGATTTGCCGCCTGGCAGACCCGCCGCTGGCAGCTGCACGGAGTGGCCGGGCAGGGAGGGGGAGGGGAGCTCCCTCTCTTGCGCAGCGCACCCTGCCGGGCTTTCGGCTGCCGCGCCGGCGCCGGAGCCGGCGCCCTGCTGGTGCCGGAAGATCTGGTCCGAGAGCGCGTCGACATCGGTGTGGAGCCGGTCGAAGAGTCCCAGCTCCAGCGGGATGTCGCCGCGCTTCAGGTCGGCGAGCAGGCTCTCCAGCTCCTGGCAGCTGTGAGCCACCTCCACCAGGTTCACCGCGTGCGCCGCTCCCTTGAGGGTGTGCATGCGCCGGAACACCGTCTCCACGAGGAGCCTGCGCCCGGCCGGATCGCTCTCCTTTTCCAGCTCGATCAGCAGCGAGGTGAGGGCGCGGATGTGGTCCTGCGCCTCCATCCGGAAGGTCTCCAGGAGCTCTTTGAGTAACGCCTCGGAGTCAAACATGCCGGCTGCCGCCTTTGCGGATGCGGCAGTCCGCGCCCCCCGGAGCTCTATGGCGCTTCATCGGCGCCCTCATGCCACCTGGTACCGGCTTACCAGTTGCTGGAGCTTCTGGTTCAGCTCGTAGAGGTTGCGCGCCGCCGACTCGATTTGGCGCGATCCCTCCACGTTCTGGCCGCTCGCCTGGTTGATGCTCTGGATCGCGATGGCGATCTGGTCCATGCCGATCGCCTGCTCCTGGGTCGAGGTGACGATCTGCAGGGTGGCGTTGGAGGAGTCCTCGATGGTCGAGGCGAGCAGGCGGATCGCCTCCCCGGCTTCGCTCGACTGCTTGACCCCGGCCTCCACGGCCTTGCTCCCCTGTTCGGTTGCCAGCACCGCCGCGGTGGTCGCCTTCTGGATGATGCCCAGGATGCTGCGTACCTGGGCGGTCGCCTGCTTGGACTGGGTCGCCAGGTTCTTAACCTCCTGCGCGACCACGGCGAATCCCTTGCCGTGCTCCCCGGCCTTGGCCGCCTCGATGGCGGCATTGACGGCCAGAAGGTTCGACTGTTCGGCCAGGTCGTTCACCGTGGCGATGATCTCGCCGATCGCCTGGCTCTGTTCGCTCAGGTTCACGATGCGCTCCGCGATGAAACCCATGCGCTCGTCGATCCCCCTCATGCCGCCGATGGCGTTGTCGACCGAGACCTTGCCGCTCTTGGCGACCTGGACCGACTTGTGCGAGCTCTCGTAGACCTGCCTCGACTTCTGCGAGGCGAGGTCGGTGGTCTGGCGCACCTCCTGCACCGTGGCGTTGGTCTCCGAGATCGAGGTGGCGGTCTGCGCCGAACTCGAGGCGAGCTCGCTCACCGTGGTCATGATCTCGCCGGCGGAACTGGCCAGCACGTTTACCACCTCGCGGATCTCCAGGTTCAGTTCCCGCAGGTTTCTGGCCATGGTGCAAAAGGAGTTGCCGAGCTGATCCTTGGGGGAGGCGGGGAGCATGTCGAGGGTCAGGTCGCCCGCGGCGATCCGGTCCGCGTTGGCGGCAAGCCGTTTCAGCGAGGCCACCATGTTCTGCATGGCGACCCCGAAGACGTCACGCTCCGAGTTGGGGACCACCTCCACATCGAGGTCTCCCAGGGCGATCCGGTTGGCGCTCTCGCCCATGCGGCGCAGCGACTGCACCATCTTCCCCATGGCCCGAAGCAGCTGCCCGATCTCGTCCGGCGCATCGCTTCCGATCTCCACCGAGACGTCCCCCTTGGCCAGAAGGTTGGCCGCGTCGAGCGCCGAGTTGAGCGGTTTCACGATGGAAGCGGTGATGAAAAACGCCGTGGCAACGGCAAAAGATCCCGCCAGGAGCACCAGTATTGCGGTGATGATGAAAGTCCAGCGCTGGTTCTGCTGCGACTCCTTCTCGAAGCTTTGCGCCTTGGCGAAGGAGAACTTCAGCACCTCGCCCACCTGGCCGTCGATCTTGCCGACCATGCGCCTGGCAAAGGTCTTGTGGAACTCGATCGCCTCCGGCACCTTGTTATGCCGCACCAGGTCGATGGTCCTGGCGCGCACCGGCTTCCAATCGTCCATCGATTCCTTGATCTGGTCCAGCTTGGTCTTGTCGCCCAGAAACCGCTCCCTGGCCAGGGCGAGCTGCTGGTACACGACCTTTTCCGCGGCGTCGATGTCGGAGAGGGCCGTCTCCAGTTCATGGCTGTCATTTGCGTAGAGCACCGCATCCTTCATGCTCCGGTGCATCCTGATGATGTTGGCGTCGACCTCGCGGATCGCGTTGGTCACCGTGAAGGGATGCTCGTAGAAATCCGACAGCAGGTTTCCCTGTGCCACCAGGTTCTTGAGGGAAAGACCCCCGACAAGGATAAGAAACAGGACGACGATACCGAAGCCTGCGATCAACCTGGAACGGATCTTGAGATTATTCAGCATGAAACCCCCGTGAGCTATGTAGAATTTTCGATTTTTAGCAGGCACCGGATACCCGTAATGGGGGTATCCGAAAACTGTAGCGATGCCCCTGCGGCTGCCACTTCTCGTTGCAGATCAGGGTCGCGCCTTTAGCGTCACGATACCTCTTCGTGCACCATTATCCTTTTGTCGGCCAGGATCTTGCCGATGTCCAGAAGCGCCAGCCGCTCGGCGGTAACCCCCGCGAGAAATTCCTCCCTGATCCCCGTGAAGGTTGCCGGAGCGGGCTGCAGTTCGCCGATCGGCAGGGATCTCATGCCGACGATGGCGTCAGCCAGGACCCCGAACTCCATGCTCCCGTTACCCACCACGATCACCCGGTTCAGGTCGGAGAGGCCGACCGTGGCGAGTTCGAAGAAGCGCCTGAGGTCGATGATCGAGATGATCCTGCCTCTCAGGTTGGTGATCCCCAGCACGAAAGGGGGGGTGCAGAAAAGCGGCGTGAAATCGGAAAGCGGCAGCGTCTCGCTGATGTACGACATCTCCACGGCGTAGCTTTCGCCGGAGAGCTGGAATTCCAGGCAGTCCAGACGTCTTTCCAGCTCCGCCTGTGCCGGTCGTATGGCAAGCTCCTCGGCCCGTGTCTTAAGGACAGCCTCCTCAGCCTCCGGGCTCAGGCTCCGCTTCCCTGAGATCGCCGCGTTGGCCGCCTCCTGGCGCGCAATCAGCGCGGGCCAGTCGATGCCGGTATACGCTTCGGAGGACTCTCTATCTCTCATCTACGCTCCTTGTTAAGCAGGGGCTAGGGGCTAGGGCT
>DNRQ01000021.1:0-8546 GCA_003499925.1 Geobacter sp. | reverse complement strand
CAGGAGGGGGATGGGGTGTTTTTGTACCGGAGCTAACCCCATCCCCACCCCAACCCTCCCCTTGAAGGGGAGGGAGTTTTTTCAGCGGAAGATCAGCACCAATCAGGTAACTTAATGGCAGTGGCCCCTAGTCCCCAGCCCCTAGCCCCTAGCCCCTAGCCCCTGTCTCTCGCCCCTGCCTCTACAGTCATGGCGCGTATCACCTCTGCCAGTCTTCCCGCCGTCATCCCCTCGGCCTCCGGGAGCACCTCGTGGGGGTGGCGCCGCTCCAGGAGGCGCAGCGCATTGGCGAAGTTGCGCTCCGATTCCCTCTGGTCGCCGCACTGCCGGTACAGGTTGCCAAGGGCGAAGTAGGCTAGCAGGTAATCGTGGTCGATGAACAGTGCATGTTTCAGCGACTTTGCGGCCCCTTCCGTTTCGCCCTGCTGCTCCAGGATGATGGAGAGCAGGTAATGGTTCTGCGGGTTCAGCCTGTCGTGCGCGATCGCCTTTTCGCAGCAGTCCCGCGCCTCGGCGAATCTGCCGATATTGGCATAGGCGCGTGCGCCAAGCGCCAGGGCGTCTGCCTGCTCCTCCACGGCATCAAGGGAGGATAGCGCCAATTCGGCGGCCTGCTGGTAGCGCCCCGCCTGGTAGAGTGCTTCGGCTTCCTTATAGCCTGGGGCGGGCGTCTCGTCCGATCGGCTCTGCTCAGGGAAGGCAGAGACGACGGGGAGGGGAGCGGCTGCGGCTAACGGCACTGTCTCGGACCGGGGCGCGGCCAACGCGGGTGGCTGATCGACGGCGCAGGAGAAAGCGCGCTGTTCAGCCGACGCGGCGGCCGGCTGGTACGGCGGCAGTATCGGGAGCTCTGGCCCTTCAGAAGCCTCCTGCTGATCGGTTCCCTTCCTGAGCACGAAGGTCCCGTCGCAAAGCCGGCAGGAGAATCCCCGGTAGGCGGTGTGATCGACCTCGGTCGGACCGACGAAGAGCCACCCGGTATCGCTCAGAGCGGCGTGGAATCTCGCCATGGTCTTTTCGATCTGCGCCGCATCGAAATAGAGCATCACGTTGCGGCAGAAGATGATGTCCATCCCTTTGAAGTGATCGCCTGTCGCAAAAGCCTTCGGGGGATCGGCCAGATTCAGGTTCCTGAATCGGACCATTTTACGGATGTGCGGGACCAGCTCGAAGCGGCCGTCCTCGCGTTCGGTGAAGTATTCAAAGAGCCAAGGGGGGGCATTGCGAAACGACCATTTGCTGTAGATCCCCAGGCGTCCGCGCTCGAGTGCCTGAGGGTTGATGTCGGAGGCAATCAGCGTGATCTTCCAGGTGGCGAGGTCGGGGATGGCCCGACTCAAAAGGATCGCAATGGTATAAGGCTCTTCGCCCGAGGAGCAGCCGGCGCTCCAGATCCTGATGGTCTTGTCCGTCGAGCGCCGGGCGGCGACCAGCTCCGGCAAAAGCTGTTCCTCCAGCAACTGGTAACTTTTGGGGTCGCGCAGGAAATAGGTTTCGCCGATGGTCAGGGCGCGGGCCAGGGTGTCGATCTGCTCCTGGGAGAGCGGTGACGACATGAGCCGGATCAGATAGTTGCCGAGGTCCGGGTGCCCCTGTTCCCTGCAGAGATGCGCCATCTTTTGTTCCAGTTCCGGGAGGCGCTCGTGGGGGAAGTGGAGCCCCATGCTCCTTGTCAGGAACCTGGCGAAGAGCGGGAGCGTCTCCATGTCGTCGTGGCTGCCCGTCACTGCACCTGCTCCAGCGCCTGCGCGAGAAGTTCCTCTTCCGCGGCAAAGAGCAGGGTCTCCAGGTCGTGGATCAGGAGAAGCCCCTGATCCGTCTGGGTCACCCCCTCCAGAAAGGCCATGCCGGTAAGTATGTCGTCCGGTGCCAGCACCGCCAGATCCCCCTGCTCCATGACGCTCTCGGCGCTGTCAACCAGCAGCGCCAGAGTCCGTGTGCCGGATCGGGCCACCACGAACTGGTCGTCGCAGCTGACCCCCCTCTCGGGGAGGCGAAAGCGCTTTCTCATGTTGATGACAGGGATCACCTGTCCCTGGAGGTCGAGGATGCCCAGCACGATCGCAGGGGCCTCTGGGAGGGGGGTTATAGCCGCGGCCCTAA
This sequence comes from Geobacter sp., assembly GCA_003499925.1. Lineage (GTDB taxonomy): Bacteria > Desulfobacterota > Desulfuromonadia > Geobacterales > Geobacteraceae > Geomonas. Next base: position 6,443 of record DNRQ01000021.1, on the reverse strand, counting down.
CCACACGTTGCACCGTGTCGAGTCGTAGCGCGAAGCGCTGCCGGTCCAGGGTAAAGATGAGCAGGTGAGGTGTCGTAGGCGGTCTCCTTGGCGGCAGGCGTAACAGCTGATGCAGCACATTAATTTACCTCGCAACCTCGCTGATATCAAGGAGATTATGCCGGCGCAGCCCCAAATGACGACATTTTCGGCCCGATACTGCCTCGCAACCAGCTAATGAGCGGCCCAGGGAGCAGAAATGAGCGTGAGCATCAACCAGTGCCCCGCTCGCAGGGTCCCCCTCCCTTGACAAACCCCCGCCCCCCTTTACAAAGGGGGGAGACAGGCAGGCGTCCCCTTAACTTAACCCTTAGCAACAATCTTCCGCTACCAGCAACCCTCCCTCCCCTTCAAGGGTGGGGATGGGGTAGAGTCTGCGTCAGAGCTCACCCCCATCCCCCTCCTGTCCTCCCCCTTGAAGGGGGAGGGACGGGCAGCGGAAGATCATTGCTAATCAGGTAACTTAATGGCAGTGGGCTGGGGGGGAGGCCGCAGGCGGCCGACAGCTGAATCCGGAACCCGCCGGCAGGTAAATCAGGAGCCCGGGCCGGCACGAGCGGTGCGGTTGCAAAACGGGCGGCGCCATATAGTATTAGTGGATATTAAATTTCTGTTAATTTACCTCGCGCTTCGCCACTGAAACAGCAAGGATGGGACGGGAGATGTTCAGCTCGAGGCATGGAGAAGCAAAGAAAAGACGGCTACATGTAGCTGAACCGGTGCAGCGATACAGGAGAGGGTCGTGAAACAGGACGCGAAACAGCCGAGGTCGCCTATGCAGGAGGACGAGCCGACGGCTCGCAGGAGGGTGCTTGGGAGCGTCGGCCACAGCATGCTGCGCGGTCTCAACGCCGTGAGCCGCCTGGCACTGAACGACGGGCGCCTGCTGGTGAAGCTGGACCGGGATATCCTGCTCGACAAAAGCCGCCGGCTGACCGGGTTCGACGATTTCGGCGACCCGTCATTCCTGGAACCGCTGGGCATCCTGCTGCGCTCCTTCGAAGAAGACGCGCGGCTGAACCTGATCGGCCGCATCACGGTGCATTGCGAGATGGTGCGCGTGCTCAGCAACAGGTTGTGCATGCAGGCCGACCGAGTGCTCTATCCCCGCATCGCACAGGAATCGATCCGGCAACCGATCTTTATCACGGGACTTCCCAGGAGCGGCACGACCTTTCTGCATGGCGTTTTGTCGCGAGACCCCGCCTGCCGCGCGCCCGAGGTCTGGGAAGTGATGCATCCCTCCCCGCCGCCGGAAACGGCAGGCTATACGGACGACCCGCGGATCGAGCGCACCCGCAGGGAGCTCAGCTTCCTCGATATCCTGATGCCCGATTTCGACAAGTGCCACACGATCGATGCCACGCTGCCGCAGGAGTGCATCGCCATGACCGACCACTCCTTCCTGAGCTATCTGTTCGAATCGATGTATTACGTTACCTCCTACCGCAGGTGGCACGACGCGCAGGACAAGCGCCCGGCCTACGAGTATCACAGGCGCTTCCTGCAGCAGCTGCAATGGCGCTGCCCCGGCGAGCATTGGGTGCTCAAGGCGCCGAGCCACCTCATGGCGCTAAAGTCACTTTTCCAGGTCTACCCTGATGCGCAGATCGTCATGACCCATCGTGACCCGCTCAAGGTGCTGCCGTCTTGCGCCAGTTTCGCCAGGGTGTTGCGCGCGCCCTTTACCGGGCCGATCGATCTGAAGCTGCTGGGCGCCGAGGTGAGTAGGCGCTGGGCCGATAGCGCACGGCTGGTCACCCGGTTGCGTTCCGAGCAAAAGGAGCTTCGGGGTCGGTTCTTCGACGTGAGCTATCCGGAGCTGATCCTGGATCCCATGGCGGTGGTGCGGGGAATTTACCGCCATTTCAACCGTGAACTGACAGCCGAGGCCAAGGACGCCATGCAGCTCTTCATCGCTTCGCATCCCCAGGCCAAAGCGGGGACCCACCGGTATTCATTGCAGCAGTTCGGGCTGGACCCTGCAGCGGAGAGGCGCAACTTCCAGGAATACATGGATTACTTCGGCGTGGTTCCGGAGCCTTGATGGAGGATTCTCCCCCATCCCCACCCCGACCCTCCCCTTGAAGGGGAGGGAGTTTCTTGCCGCGGAAGATTTATGCTTCAGTACCTTTAATGACGGTAGGGGGCTGGGGGGAGGTTCAAGGCGAGCTATGATCCCGATGCGTCGTATAAATCTGATGCTCCTTGCCGTTGCTTCGATCGTCCTTTTCCTGATGTTCAGACGGATAGATTGGCCGGACCTGGTGCACGCGTTCAAGCAGGGGGGAGCCTGCTGGCCATTGCTGATCCTTCCTTACGGCCTGACCTGCTATTTGTGGGCGCTTTCCTGGCGCTTTCTTCTGGTCAGCAAGGTCGGCTGCCCGCCCATGTCCCGGCTGTTTTTCGTGCGTCTGGGCGGAGAGTCGCTAAATCAGCTTACCCCCACGGCGTCTCTGGGGGGCGAGCCCTTCAAGGCGCTGCGCCTTCAGGCGGACGGCGTGGCGTGGCAGGAAGCGACGGCTTCGCTGGTGATACACAAGGCCTTGACGGTCCTGAGCCTGGTCCTCTATATATTTCTCGGACTTGCCTTGATTCCCGTCGCGCTGCCGGGCATCCCGCAGCGTCTGGCGCTGTTTAGCTGCCTTGGAACCCTGCTGCTGGCGACTGCCGGCATCGCCTTTGTCATCGTGCAGCGCAATAATCCCTGCCTCTCGTTTTCCAGGCTGCTGCAGAGGTTTGGCCTTCGTCCTGCCATACTCGTGGCAAAGGAGGCCGAACTGGCGAGCCTGGATGCGTTCCTGGCGGCTTTTTATCGCGAGCAGCCCCGCGCAGGGCTCCTGGCGCTGTTGTTTTTCTTCCTGGGTTGGACGGCGCACGCCTTGGAGGTGTATCTGATTTTCCGGCTCATGGGGCACCCGATAAGTTTCAGCCTGGCCCTCTGCCTCGATGCGCTTTCGCAGCTAGTGGCGGGGCTAGGTTTCATGATCCCGGCATCGCTTGGTGTGCAGGATGGCGGCAACATCCTGCTTTCGCTCGGCTTCAACCTGGGGGCAACACTTGGTGCCGGCTTCAGCATAGTGCGGCGCTTTCGCGAGGCCTTCTGGCTGCTCCTGGGACTGGTCGTGGTGGCCCGGGAAAAGTGACAGGTACTCTTGCGCAACCGCTCCAATTCTTCCTGACTCCGCCGGACCCCGTTCTACAGCAGTTCCCAGGAGTCCGCGTTCAGGTCATGCCGCAGCAGGTAGCTGGAGCCGTCCTCAGCGACAACCTTGAAGCAGTTATAGTCGATGTCGTACCAGCGATCCACGATCTCCTCGACCCGAAGCGTCCGCCCCTCAAGCGAGAAGGAGGTCGGCCTTTCATCACCCTTGTAGCCGGCATAACATTGCACCGTTATCGATTTTTCCATCTTGTCACCTCGCGCTATGGTCAACCTCGACCGAGTATATCGTGATGTCGGTGATTATAAAGAAACCTGATTAGTTCTACTTTGTCATATTAACCCCGTAACCTTCCCTCACCCCGACCCTCTCCCGGAGGGAGAGGGAGAGATGGTACAAGACGGTCTGAAATAAGAGCAAACAGCCTGAATCTGCCCACTCTTTAAAGAACCCCTCGCCCCCCGGGAGAGGGGCAGGGGTGAGGGAGTTGCCACGAAGCAATGTGACAAAGTTGAATTAGTGCTGATCCCCTTGACTTGTCAGCCGTAGCCCTGGCGTAGGCTGAAGGGCGAGGAACCTGAACCGCGGATGATGGGCGCCAATCAGCTGAAGAAAAGGGGATATGGAAGGAGAATACTGCGTCGCAGGGAGGGTGCCTAGAGTCCCCTCTCCCCTGGTGGGAGAGGGGACTCTAGGGAGAGGGGGGAATGCCCCGACCGGCAACAGTGCACCGGACAGCGCTGGATTGCCGCTCAATTAGCGGCAGGCAACCCTTTGTTGCGTTCTCAGGCGTTGTGGTTATAATTTGCCAATGTTTCGGACCGCCTATCTCTTCATCAAAGGAGGATTTACTGATGTTAACTTTCGTCATGCTTACCCGTCTCTCTCCTACAGCACTTCGCTCGCCGGCTTCCTTCGAAGAACTCGAAAGCAGCGTCATGCAACAGATTCGCAGCAAATGCCCTCAGGTGGAATGGGTGCAAAACCTTGCCATCCTGGGACCCTGCGATTACCTGGACATCTTCCGTGCACCCGACCACGAAACCGCCCTGGAAGTCTGTACCATCATCCGCTCCTTCGGTCACGCATCCACCGAGGTCTGGAGCGCCACGGAGTGGGACAGGTACAAGGAACTGCTCCACAAGCTTCCCAAGAAGCCTTGAGCCGCTGCACGGGGAGGGGATTTATCCCCTCCTTTTTATTCATTATCCAGAACTTGCTCGGAAAATTCACGCGCCGCAGGAAGAAAGCCGAGGAAATCCTCGTGCAGTCCTTGATAGTGCCGGGTTAGTTCAACCCCTCCGCCAGCCAGCGGATTCGGTCTCTTCACCCTTCCTGACATGCGCGCCAGCGCACTGCCTACCCCTGCGGCTTCCCGGTAAGACGGGATCATATCCTCAAAGATGATGGGCAGGAGCCCCTGCAGGCGCTCCGGTAGATATGAGAACCTGCCCTCAACAATCTGCCTCACCCTCTGCAGATATTCATTCAACGGTTCGGTCGACCAATCGCTCCAGGTTGCGGCCAGAAAATGGTCGTAAAAAACATCAACAAGTATACCGCGATAGAGCCCGAACTCCCCGCTCAGCCTGAGTCTGCTCCGGTTGAAGTGCGTTTGATTTTGGGCGAAAGAATCGATGCGCCGGTGCAGCTCAAGGCCGCGGCGCAGGCGGGGAGGGTAGCGATCCTCCAGCCGTCCCTTGACGAAATCGCCCATGAAGTTGCCGGTGAGAATGTCGGGATCATCGCCAGAAAGATAGAGGTGGAATAGGTAGTTCACGGGTTTCCCGGCAGCAGTTCGGATAATTACTCTCTGCTTCTGCATCTTCACACACAAAAGAATTGCTTGGCAAGGAGTTCATGTGAAGGCATCGATGCCGGTCAGGTCCCTGCCGAGCACCAGTGTGTGCACCTCATAGGTTCCCTCGTAGGTATCCACCGACTCCAGATTGCACATGTGCCGCATGCACTGGTATTCGTCGCTGATGCCGTTTGCCCCCAGTATGCCGCGCGCCGTCCTTGCCACCTCCAGCGCCATCCGGACGTTGCTGCGCTTGGCGAGACTCACCTGCTCGGCGCGCAGCCGGCCGCTCTCCTTGAGGTGCGCCAACTGCAGCGCCAGGAGCTGTCCCTGGGTGATCGCAGTAACCATGTCGGCGAGTTTGGCTTGGGTCAGCTGGAAACCCGCCACCGGTCTGCCGAACACGGTGCGCTCCCGGCAGTATGACAGCGCCTCGTCGAAACATGCCATGGCCGCGCCGAGCGCCCCCCAAGCGATACCGTAGCGTGCCTGGTTCAGGCAGCTCAGGGCGCTCTTCAGTCCGAAGGCGTCGGGTAGCAGGTTTTCCGCCGGGACCCGCGCCTCCTCAAGCACCAGCTCCGCGGTCTCCGATGCCCGCAGTGAAAGTTTTCCGGCGATCTCGCCGGCGCTGAAACCGGGGGTGCCGCGCTCGACCAGGAAGCCGCGGATCTCGCCGTCCAGCTTCGCCCAGACCACGGCGACGTCGGCAATGTTGCCGTTGGTGATCCACATCTTCACGCCGCTTAGCAGGTAATCGCCCCCCTTCTGCACCGCGCGCGTGATCATCCCGGCCGGATCGGAGCCGTGATCGGGCTCGGTCAGGCCGAAGCAGCCGATCGCCTCGCCGCTCGCCAGTTTCGGCAGCCAGCGCTCCTTCTGGGCCTCGCTGCCGAAGCGGTGGATCGGGTACATGACCAGCGCTCCCTGCACCGATACGAAGCTGCGCAGGCCCGAGTCGCCGCGCTCCAGTTCCTGCATCATCAGGCCATAGGACAAATTGTCTATTCCCGGCAGCCCATAGCCGGAGAGGTTGGCGCCGAAAAGTCCGAGCCCTCCCATGGTGCCGGTCAACTGCCGCGGGAAGGTTCCGGCACGGTAGTGCTCGCGTACCAGGGGGAGGAACTCCCGTTCCACGAAGCTGCGGACCGTGTCGCGGACCAGGCGCGCCTGCAGGTTGAGATCGCTCTCGATGTCGTAGTAGTCGATACCCTTGAACATGGTTCTGCCTCCCGGTGCGAAATCGGTAGATCCGAAAGATACCTATTGCCGTGATGTCAGGACTAGCGCCAACTCTCAGTTGATGCTCCCCCCTTTGAAAAAGGGGGGTTGGGGGCACTGCCATTAAGTTAAGGTCAGTGCTGATTTCCCGCACGCCGCACAAGCCCCCTCTCCCTTGATGGGACAGGGCTGGGGAGAGGGTGAAAAGCTCGTACAAGCCT